>CBIHPC010000031.1:0-44030 GCA_966211305.1 uncultured Niastella sp. | reverse complement strand
TTACAATTGTTCTTTCTGCACCATTCCCATGGCGCGGGGCAAAAGCCGCAGCGATCTGATCGAAGGCGTTGTGGCCAATGTAAAAAAGCTGGCCGCCAATGGGGTGAAGGAGATCGTGCTTACGGGCGTGAACCTCGGCGATTTCGGGAAAGGCGGCCCCCTCCCGGCCGGCCCCGATGGGGAAGGAGAAAACAGATCCTCCAATTCAGGCAGTGCCCGCAACCGCGAAGAGAACTTTTACGAGCTGGCCTGTGCGCTTGACAAACTCGAAGGCGTTGAGCGGTACCGCATATCGTCAATTGAACCAAATTTGCTCACAAATGCCATAATAGAGCTGGTAGCCAACAGCAATAGCTTTATGCCGCATTTTCATATTCCGCTGCAAAGCGGCAGCAACCGCATACTGGGTTTAATGAGAAGAAGGTACCGCCGCGAACTGTATGCCGAACGGGTAAAACTCATAAAGACCCTGATGCCGCATGCGGCCATCGGCGTTGACGTTATCGTTGGCTTCCCGGGCGAAACCGATGACAATTTCCAGGAGACCTTCGATTTCCTGCATGAGCTCGATGTAACGTACCTGCACGTATTTACCTACTCAGAAAGAGATAATACCCATGCCCTTACGC
Organism: uncultured Niastella sp.; assembly: GCA_966211305.1. Classification (GTDB taxonomy): domain Bacteria; phylum Bacteroidota; class Bacteroidia; order Chitinophagales; family Chitinophagaceae; genus Niastella. Next base: position 43,401 of record CBIHPC010000031.1, on the reverse strand, counting down.
TGGGCCCGGTAGTGCCCGTGCATGTTCGTCATGAACGTAATAAAACGCTGCGTAACCTCTCTTACATGAAGCAGCAATACTTCAACCAGCAGTTTGCCGGCAGCACCCGCAAAGTATTGTTTGAAGAAAACCAAAAGAACGGCATGATGGAAGGTTATACCGATAATTACATAAAGGTGGTAGCGCCGTATAAGCAGGAATGGGTGAACCAGATCGTTGAGTGGAAGTTGTAGTCGCCACTAACCACTTACCACTTACCACTGGCCTTTAACATACCATGCCGGTTTACTCTTCAGCACCTTCTTATAAACCGGGCAGGAATTAACATGCGCGCCGGGCAGGTAGCCGGTGCTTAGCAGGAACTCGCCTACTATTTCCCCGCCCGTGAACCGGAAGGTTTTCTTAAACAGTTTTACCCATTCTTCCTTCGATAAAGGATGATTGGCATCGAGCCAGTTTTTGAACGACCCATGCTCCTTTTGAATTTGTAAAATGCGTTCAGCATTAGCGATAGTGGCTTCTATCTTTAACCGGTTGCGAATAATACCGGCATCCTGCATCAGCTTTTCCACCTTTTTATCGCTGTACCGGGCTACTTTCTGAATATTGAAATCATCGAAGGCTTTAAAGAAGTTATCCTTTTTATTCAGAATGGTGGTCCAGCTTAAACCCGCCTGGTTTATTTCGAGTATCAGCCGGGCAAACAATTCATTATCGTCGTGAATGGGAAATCCATACTCATTATCGTGATAGTGGATATGCACATTACCGGGTTGCATACGTTGAACGGCTTCGCAATAGCTGGAAGGTTTTTCCATAATCAGCAAAAATAACGAATTGGGGGAATTGGGTATCCGCGTAAATAACACATATACAAATTATCTATTTTTTTAAACCTGATAAGTGATTCCCTTTATTAATAATGCATGATTATGCGAAAAAATTTGCATAAATGAAGTAGATTACACCCGGTTACAGGTAGCAGGGTGAAACGTATAATTTTTATTGCAGGAACTGCAAAAAATATAATTTCACCTACAGGAAAACATGGTTAACAGCTCTGGGGTAGTATATTACTAATACACTGCTCAAAAAATTGCTATGTTTGCAAATAGCCAGCCTTTAAATATATTGGTGGTAGAAGATAACCAAAGTGATTTTGTTCTTTTTCGTGAATACCTAAAGTTAAGTAAACTTCCCACTAACAATATATTACATGCCGAGCGTCTCGGCGAAGCATTACAATTACTACATAATCACCAGCCCGATCTCATTTTTCTCGACCTGAGCCTTCCCGACAGCGATGGCATCAACTCCTTTGTGCGTATCAATGAAGAAGCAAGACATATTTCCATTATTGTGCTTACCGGGCTTGATGACAAACAGGTGGCATTGAACACCATTTCCCTGGGTGCACAGGACTACCTGGTAAAAGGAGAATTCGACGACAAACTGCTGGCCAAATCAATTCAATACAGCATTGAACGGAAAAAGATATTGCAAAAAGTGGTGGAGAATTTTGAGCGGTACAACACACTCATTAAGGCAACCAGCGATACCATCTGGGACTGGGACCTGCGCACTAATGAGGTACTTTGGAATGAAGGCATTATATCGATCTTTGGGTTCGACCAGCGGTACGTTGAAAACACCATTGAATGGCATCATCAGCATATTCATCCCGACGACCGCGAGCGCATATTGCAAACCATCGATGAATGCCTGAAGGAAGGCCGCGATCACTGGCAGGAAGAATACCGGTATAAGTCGGCCAATGGCGTATATAAATTTGTGTACGACAGAGGGTATATCTTAAAAACGGAACACAACAAACCGTACCGCATCCTGGGCGCCATGATGGATATAACCGAAAGAAAGAAAATGCAGGAAGAACTGGTGCGCAACCAGATAGAAACCCAAAAGCTCATTACCCAGGTCACTATTCAAACCCAGGAGCAGGAACGCCGCGAAATAGGCCGAGAACTGCACGACAATATCAACCAGATACTGGCCACCGCCAAACTGTGTGTGGATATGGCATTGAACGAAGAAGACCATCGCAGGGAACTGCTAAGCAAGAGTTATGAGAACATCACAAAAGCCATCAATGAGATCCGCGCACTTTCTAAAACGCTGGTGCCCCCTTCTCTTGGCGATATAGGGCTGAAAGAAGCATTGATCGAACTGATAGAGAACCTGACGGTATCGCCTGAACTAACGATCAGGATAAAGGCCAACGATCACCATATAGAAAACATGTCGAACAACAAAAAGCTCATCATGTACCGCATAGTACAGGAGCAGTTGAACAACATATTGAAACACTCCGGTGCAACCGAGGCGCTGATCGAACTAAAAACCATGCGCAACTGGCTTCACCTGAATATAAAAGACAATGGGGTTGGCTTCGATACCCGTAAAAAGAACCGCGGAATCGGGCTGAACAATATCATCAGCCGCGTTGAAATGCAGAATGGAAAAATGGAAATAATCAGTTCCCCTGGCAAAGGATGCGTTCTTAAAATAGAAATACCCGGATAGGAAGTATTTATGGATTGGATTGTTGCTTTGTCATTCACAGATACAGTTTGTGGTTTGTGGTTTATGGTTTGTGGTTTGTGGTTTGTGGTTGCTGCCGCGCTTTGAGGTTTACAATTAATTTTGAACTCGCGTTTAAAGAACAACAAACCATAAACAACAAACTACAAACTGTTACCTATTCTCTGTTTTAATACTTATCAGGAAAATATTTCTTCAAAATATCCTGCAACAAAGCAGATGTCAATGGTTTGTTCCTGAACTCTTTTACCGAAGGTATTTTGCGGGCTTTCAATTCATCTTCAGGATTGAACGAAGTGGTAAGCATGATCACAATAATGCTGCTTTTATGCGCTTCGGGCAGCCCTTCATATTTCTGCAAAAACTCCCAGCCATCCATAGCCGGCATATTGATATCGAGGAAAATGATCTCGGGACTGGGACATTCTTTGTTCAACGGCGCAGGCTGGCCAGAGCAGGATAAATACTCCAGTGCTTCCCGGGCGCCTGGGATGATCTTAATGTGATGCGTACACTCCAATTCTTCAACAGCCATCTTGTTCAGGAAGTTAGTGGGTTCATCATCATCGATCAGCAAAATACAGTTTAGTTTCACCTTCATAACAAAGATGGTTTCAATATAGGTTAAAACGGGAATTTATTGGGTTGGCGTATATTGTTTTAAAACAATAATGGCTAAGAGTTTAAACACACATTGTAAAAAACATACCTCACTAATTGATTGCAGGGCAATCACCTCTCTATTTTGTGACCTTATTAAAACAGTAACCTGTTGGTTCAAATGGTAAACGAAGCGGGGGATGTTGGATGCAGTTTCCGGTGGCTCATTCACGAATAAATCAAGGATATAAAAAGGAAACCGGCAGATTTTAAGCCCGTATATTTTCTAAGGGTTACATGCTTTCTGGTTTTAATGTGGACTCTATAAAGATAAAATATAAACCCGAATTAAAATATAATTAATTTTACCATGTATATATTTTCACTTATACGTTAGGTTGACTAAAGCGTTTTTATAACAGGATGCCTTACGATTCAATAGCCAAATGATCAGTGTTGATCGGCGATCGTAAAATAAAATGTACTGCCTACCCCGGGTTCAGACTGTACCCAGATTTTTCCGCCATGCAGCTCAGCGATCTTTTTACAATGCGCCAGCCCGATACCCGAACCATCATACGTGCTGCGGGTATGCAGTCGTTGAAAGATCACAAAGATCCTTTCGAGGTACTGCTCCTCGATGCCGATACCATTGTCTTTCACCGAAAACTGCCAGAAACCATTTATTTGCTGCGCATCAATGTGTAATACCGGCGTTATGCCCGGTTTACTGAATTTGATGGAATTACTCACCAGGTTCTGAAAAAGCGATTTAAGCTCGGTAGGAAAAGCATTATGCAGCATGGGCAACTGCCCGGTTTTGATATATACCCCATTTTCTACAATTACATTGTGCAGGTCGGCCAGCACTTCCTGAACGATCACATTACAATCTACCTGGTGGCTTTCATTGCCACGGCCAATGCGGGAGTAATCGAGCAGATCCTTGATCAGCGTCTTCATTCTGCCCGATGCCTGTACCACATAATCGATATACTGATCGGCTGTGGAATCGAGGCGGCCATGGTATTTTTTACGCAGCAGCTGTACAAATCCCGAGGTGGTTTGCAGCGGCTCCTGCAGGTCGTGCGATGCCACATAGGCAAACTGTTCCAGTTCCTTGTTCTTTCTTTCCAGTTCGGCCGTACGCTGCTGCACTTTTCTTTCGAGGTTGATATTGGCTTCGCGAATGGTTTTCTCCATCAACTTCTTTTCGGAAATATCGCGGATGGCGGCGGAAAGCATCAATCCCTCTTCCGTTACCAGCGGGCTCAAACACACTTCAACAGGGAACTGCTCGCCGTTCTTGCGAACACCCGTCAGTTCTTCCTTCGTGATGCCGGGTGAACTGTCGCGCTGCATGCCTTTGCTTCTTAGATGATCGAGTACTTCGAACCGCAAGGGCATGAGCATACCAACTTTCTCATTGATCATTTCATAGCGGGTATACCCGAACATGTTCACCGTTTGCGCATTCACCAGTTGAATAATGCCCTGTTCATTTACGATCACCATACTATCGGGAGCGCTTTCCAGCAGGTTCCTGAACTTCTCCTCCGCCTTTTTACGTTGCTCTACCTCCGCTTCCAGTTCGGCAGAGGAGCGTAAAGTAAAAGCCACCGGCAGTACTTTTATGAGGTAGAAAACGGTGATCCAGCTTAAAATACCGGTAACGGCCCGTACGAGGGCATTTACCCGGTATAACGGCCACCAGAAGGTTACAGCGTCGAAGAAATGGGTGGCGCCGCAGGCGAGAATGAAACCGGCGAATAAAAAATAGATCCTGATAAAACGGGCGTCGTGCTTTTTCGAAATATAACGGATGATAATGAGCGGAATAGCGAAATAGGCCGACCATACGAGGAGATCGCTGATGATGTACAACCATCCATGAAATCCGGTCCATTTACCGCAATGCCAGCGCGGCGGCCAGTCCGAGGTATCAAATAGTTTTTTGAAAAATTCGGCAACCTGTTTCATCTGAAAATAAGTTTTGGTACCTGTATGGTCAAATACAATAAGACTGCTACTACTAATTCAGATTGGGAATGTAATGATTGGGCCTAACCAGGGAGTGACTTTGTAAACTTCGGACCTAAATTAACGTAATAATGCGAAAGGGCAAAAAGCGTGAATGGTGAGTGGTGAGTGGGTTTGCGAATTCCGGGATTAACAGGTAATCTTGCGTCGCCTTAAATTTATTGCCTTTATGCCTTTATGCCTTGTTGCCTTTATGCCTTAAAAAAAAGGTCAGCAGTCGCGCGACTACTGACCTGTATATAACCTGAAAACCAACAGCTATTATTATTCCATTTTTTTAGTTGCCGACACTTCGGCTACGGTACCGAACCAGCCGTAGATCTTTGTAGCGCTGCCTGGCGACAGGTTCTTCACATTAGCCGGCACGTTCATCAATACCTTGGCAAACAGGCCGCCACTGGTCAACTGCTCTATCGTTTGTTCTATAAACTGATGCGAAGGTTTCGATAAAGAACGCAGCAGCACTTTCACCACATCGCCTTTCTGGTATGGCTCCTGATCCGATGTGATGCCATCCCTGAAGGGAGGAATAAAGGCAAAACCATCACTGATACCTTCATCGCCACCGAACGAACCGTCGGCCGCCAGCATTTCACCCACATGATAGTTCAACGTTCCGTTGCGATACGTACGCACCCAGCAATAATCTACGGCGCCAACGGGATCATGCGCATACAGTTTGGCGTAATAACCGGCTTTATCATCCCCTATTTCCTCTTTAAATTCTCCTGTAATCGAATCGAGTATGGAAGGACGTTTCAATTCATCGGTAGCTTCAAACTTTTCCCCTTTCCAGTCGATACTCAATTTATAGGTATGGCCAACCACGCCAATAGACGCGCTGCCGGCATCGTAATTATAAGCGCCGTTTTGATAAGTGAAAGGATAGCTAGTACCTGCAGTTACGTCTGTAAGGGTGATCGTAGCATCGGATACTGCTTCGGGAGCACCGGCGCTTTGATATTCCACCGCCTTCAGGAATTTGATCGTTTGTACGCCCGGCTGATCGGTGATCCAGGCATCGACATATGGTAATGCTTCGCCTTTGGGCATATCGAGGTCGATCACCCGTTCACAGGCCGTCAATGAAGCCCCTAATACAACAACAGAAATATATTTGATTACTTTAGTACGCATCTTTTAATTTTTTGTGTCATGTTTTTCTTTCGACTGAAACTTGCTTTCTTTCTCCTGTTAGAATTTAAAATTCCAGGTCACAGAAGGGATCAGGGAACCAATGATGGATAAACGCACCGCTTCTTTCTTTGAAGGATCGTCTTTGTTCTGGCGGAAATAGATACTGTAGGCATTCTGGCGCGCATACAGGTTGTAGATGCCAAACACCCATTCCGTTTTGAACTTCTTGTCCTGACGGCCTTTCATGGTGGCAGAAACGTCGAGGCGGTGATAAGCGGGCAATCTGAATTCGCTGCGCTTGTCAGTGCTATTATACGGGATCGCCATACCCTGAATATCTAACCGTGTATCGGGGAAAGTGGTAGGCGTACCGGAACCATAGGTGAAGTTACCGGAGAACGACCATTTATCGTTCAACGTATACATCACACAGCTATTGATCACATGCGTACGATCGTAACGGCTCAGGTACCATTCATTTTTGCTGATGCCATCGGTTTTACGTAACGACCTCGACAAGGTATAGTTCACCCAACCCTGCCATTTGCCGGTTTCCTTTTTAACTTCCAGCTCAAGACCATACGATTTTCCTTTACCGGTAAGCAGGTCGGCTTCTACCAACTGGTTCAGATCGAGATTGGCGTTATCGATATAATCGAGCAGGTCGTCCATCTTTTTGTAGAACGTTTCAACAGAGATCTCAACCGGCCAGCCGTTGGGCAGCGTAACAAAACCGGCGGAGTACTGATCGGTCAAGGAAGGTTTTATGTTGTTGGTGCTGGGGAAGTACAGGTCGACTGGTGTAGGCGAAGCTGTATTGCTCAGCAGGTGAATATATTGGGTGCTGCGGCTGTAACCGAGTTTGAAGAAAGTGTTCTTCTTCATTTCATACCGCAATGACAAGCGGGGCTCGAAGAACAACCAGTCGGTAACCGGTTTTTTGCTGGTAACCACTTCTTCCCTGTCGAGCGGTTTACGCACATTGGCAGTAGTATCCCTGAAATGATATACAGAGGTCTTACCGAGGTACTGGTACTGGTTCAACCGGACGCCGGCCTGGATCTGCCATTTAGGGTTCAGTTTCCAGGTATCTTCAAGGAAGGCAGCCATTTCGGAACCATAGCGGCGTTTTAAAGCGATCTCCGCTTTATCGCCTTCGCTGGTGGCTACGCCTTTACCGGGATAGAAATTATAATAGATGACGTTTACGCCGGTTTTGATCGTATGCTTGTTGCTGGCAAACCAGGTAAGCGAAGGTTTTACGCCGTAGGTTTGAATGTTGGAGGTCCAGTCGTACCCCTGCGGAATTTCATCATCCGATTTAAACTTCAGGGCATAATCGTATTTGGAATAATAAACGCTGGTATTCAGGAACAGCTTGCGATTGAACAGGTGGTTCCAGCGCATGGTAGCGGTAGTATTCCCCCATTTGAAATTTACCTGATCGCCAAAACCAAATACATCGCGGCCAAAATAACCGCTGAGGTAAAGGGTATTCTTTTCATTCAGTTCATAATTCACTTTGGCGGTGAGGTCGTAGAAGTACATGGTGCTGTTACGGTCTTCCGCATTGAGGAAAGGTTTTGCCAGCACATCGATGTAAGAACGGCGGGCTGCCACAATAAAGGAAGAGCGGTCTTTTTGCAGCGGGCCTTCAACCGACAAACGGCTGAACACGTTACCGATACCGCCATTCACGGCAAACTTCTGGTTGTTGCCTTCCTTCATACGGATATCGAGCACCGAAGAAGTACGGCCGCCGTATTCGGCAGGGAAAGCGCTTTTATACATGGTAACGTTCTTAACCGCATCGGGATTGAAAACGGAGAAGAAACCGAGCAGGTGCGAAGAGTTATATACCGGCGCTTCGTCCATGATGATGAGGTTCTCATCAACATTACCGCCACGCACGTTAAAACCGGCGGCGCCCTCGCCCACTGTTGTAACACCCGGTAAGGTCAGCAGGGCTTTCACCACATCGGGCTCACCCATGAAAGCAGGGATCTTTTTTATCTGGGCGGCGCTCAACTGCTGAATACCCATACCTACGGTATTGGTACGGCGCAGTCGCTTTTCGCCGGTGACCACCACTTCCTGCATGTCTTTACCGGCGGTTACATTCAGCGAAGCATCTATTTTGGTATTGCCTTTGAGGTCAATTTCTTTCTGATATGTTTTGAATCCTGAATAGGAAACGATCATGGTGTATTTACCGGCGGGCAGGGTTACAGCGTAATAACCATAAGCGTTGGTCATTACGGCAATACCCGAGGGTTGAATGGTGATGGTGGCATTGATAAGCACTTCACCGTTCGATTCATCTTTAACGTAACCGCTAAGGCTGAATTTGCCGGTTTGTGCCTGCGATGAACCAAATGCCATAAGCATGAACATACAGGCCACACAAAAACGCAGGGCTATTTTTGATGGTGCAACAAGCCATTTTTGAGGATTGAGGTCCGGGTTGCTGCCGGAGCCCAATGAGCTTAAAAAAGGGAATAAAGAAAAACGCATCAACTGTCGAATCATAAAAATTGTTGGTTTGAGAATATTTGACAACGAGGAGCATTGTTACCCCTATAACGTTGCAATATTTTTTTAAAAACTAATTTTTAAGGGTGCAGGCAAACATATATGGCAATAATCGCATGTGACGATGAGAGGCTGAACGCTTAACGCTGCTTTCCGAAATGTGTCTTTCGCGAATAAATCCGAGAACTCGAAATCCGGACTGGAGCGGCGATGTAAGGCTTAGTGCTTAACGCTGCTTTCCGCAACTGAGGCTTTCCGAATAAATTCAGGCGCTCCAACATTCAGACTGAAGCGTTCCGCGTTCTGCGTATTAAACTGGCAGACGAATCGTTGGCTATTTGATTGTAAAATTCAAACAAAAAGGTGGGACTTTTTACTTTTTAACCGAGAACTCGCCGAGAATTTACCGGTAAACGAACGGGAATAGAAATATAACATAATTAATTACTTAATGTTATATGTTCGGCCAGCCAGTTGGCAATAGCTTTATTGGCAGCGGCGGAGGATGGCCATCGGCAGGAATAAAGTTCTTTGGATCTTTTATATCGATGATGGAAGCAACCGGGATCACCTGTACCCCCGATTTGAATAAGATATCGAATTGCCGGTTGATCTTTGATTTTGAGATATCACTGAGGGGTTTATAAAACCAGTTGTAGTCGGCCCAGTCTAAAATGATAAAACGGCCGCCTGAATGATTGATCTTTTTGGCCATTTGTTGCAGCATAAGAAAACAGCGTTGATAATCTGTTTCAGACATATTTTGAACAGCCGCACGATAGGCGATCTTATGCAGGTTATCTTTAAGCACTTTGAATGAACCGAAGCAGCTCAAATAAAAAGCCAGTTTGTCGCCCTTAAGCTGTTTAAATTTATACAACGGCCCTTTATTGACGAGCGAGTCATGCTGAAGATCGAAAAAGGGACCGGCATTGTTCCATTCATAAATACCATTAGCGCGGAGGATATGGTCGTAAAAGAAAGGAAAGATGAAAATGCGGTTGTGATTATCAAGTGAGCTGAACTTTGAATCAAACAACTGGTACACCTGGTGAATGCCATACCCTATACCGGCCATGTTTACGGTAGAAATATCCGCGGCGGCGCCATAACAAAATGGCAGCGACTCATTATCGTTCAATCCCTGCCCGAAAGTTAAACTACAACCCAGGAACACCACCTCTTGCTGCTTATTATTGGTTTTGTAACCTTTACGAAAATTGAAGTGAATACCTGAATTGATGGTATCATCCAGGATGGTATAGGCGGCGTTATAGATCGTATCGCCATTGGGCGTTCTTTTTAGTTGAGTATATACTGCTGGCTCGCTATAGGTATAACCCAATTCAGATTCAGGTTCAAAAATATTCTTCGGCGTCCATGAACTGACGAGGTCTTTTTTCTTAAAGAACAGGCGGTAGGCAAATTCAACAACCAGCAAGGTGGCCAGCATAGCTGCCAGGCCAAGTAAAATATTGGAGAATAACTTTCTGTTTCTAAGTGCAAAAGCCAGGAAAAAGAGTAATAAGGTAAGAACAATAACTGCGAGGATCTTTTTTTCCATATCAGGGAACCGGGCGATTAGTTTTGATCACCGGGTTGCAAGATAATGTTTTTGGGAAACAGTGGGAAGTGGTCCGGTATCCCGGCTGCGCCATAATTTCCGGCGCAAACCGTTTATACAGGGAAGTGATAAAATAGAATTGTTTGTTGGGATGCACCAGCAGGCCGCCTGCGGATTGCGGGCTGACCGGTTGCAGGCATTACCACCTTGTAACCAGGGATTCAACTTTAGGGTATCGCAGCCAATAACAGATATACTGTCGTTGATCCTCAGCAATCCCCTTCTGAATTCCGTTCTTCCCCTTCCTTCATAAGTGGTTAAGTTAATTTTCTATGGCACTGTTATATAGCTTTTAAGAGTTTGGGTTATACTATCGACTGCTTATTGATCAGGATATCAGTAAGAGAATATATATTCTTATAACTGCAACATCCTTTTATTTGTATACTTAAGGGTCAATGTGTTTTATTTCAATACTGTAAGAAATATTTTGCGATAACTATTACTAGTATCGTTGTAATCTGCCGCTACATAGTAATACCATCCAGGCAAAGGCAGATCAACTATTGTATCAATAAACTCCCGGCTTTTGTAAAACCGGACCAATTCCCTTTTTTTATTAGTATTATTTTCAATTAGGCCAATAGAATATTCAATATCTACATTTGGAGGATTCAAAAAGTACGAAAATATACCCACTCCTTGTTTATCATCTTTTTTTGCATAATATAAATTTGCATTAACAATTTCGCCTCCATAACGATAGATGCTTCCTACAGAGTCATATAGACCTTCATACAATTGCTCCTTCTCAAAATTGCTATAAACATATCTGCTTAATTTAGAATTCAAAAAAAAGACCTGCCCTCCCAACCTATGTCCATTAAAATAATAGTCCTGGTAAACTAAGCTACCTAAAGAATCAAATACAAAATGATGCCCATGCTTAAGCCCATTAACATAATAACCAGAATCCCATAAACTTCCGTTAGGATAATAATTTACTGCAAGGCCATTTTTTACTCCATTTTTATACGTAATCTTACTTTCCAGAGATCCTTTATAAGTGTAATACATTGCCAAGCCGTGCATCACTGAATCATCAATAAAAGGCGCCTCAATTATTCTATTGTGCAAATCAATCTTCTTTATTTTAACGCCGCTTTTATCAGACTTGCAGCCAACAAACATTAACAAGTAAACCGAAACTAATAAATACAGTATATGTTTCATATTAATTCTTTCTAGGTATATCTTTTTTAGGAGCAGGCGGCGTTTTAAATTTCACTTTTTTCAAGGTATCAGGAGCTCCATCCTTCCCTACTATCTTTTGCTCAGGCAATTCATAAACGTATGATGCTTCCTTGAAATCGCCATTCTTATACCTCAAATAATATTCCCATTTCCCTTCTCTCACTTCCTCAATAATTACCGGCTCTCTCTTTGTTTCAGGCTTGCTTTTTTCATCCATTATTTCTTTAACCTTATCATAAATTTCAGTCAATTTATTCGTACTTTTTGTTCCTTCTTCAAATTTATCCACTTCACTAATTGGTCCATATTTTTCTGGACCTTCTGTTCCAAGCATCAATAAAGAAAATAATTCGTCAGTAGATAAGTTAAAGGAAAATATCGGCTTCGATGGATCATATTCCCCACCCATATAATCTCTGCCACTTCCAAAAATCTGAATTTGTGGCATAAGGTGTTTCTTTCCGAACAACTTGCTAAACCAACCTTCTTCCGCGACCTCTACTTCGGTTGAATATGCATAAAGAAAATTTGTCTTCTTGGTTTTGTTATCATAAAAATAATAGTAAGTCGCTATACCTTTACTCCCATGCTCAGGACTTTGCTGATGTTTCTGCCATGGAATTTCCAAATAAGTTGTATGTTCAATTCCATTGTCATCTTTTTGATAGGTATAAATTGCCATCTTTTCCTCCAGCCCATCCAAATCAATACAGCTAATTGGTTTGTTACCAGAAAATTGATATGGAGTATACCATGGATACGACTGAGTTAATGGATCAACTGAAAGAAATTTAGCAATTTTTGCATTATATATTCTAAAGCCATAATCATACAGATTACCTTCGCCAATAATTTCACCGTCTTTTTCCTTCCCATTAAACCCATACCTATACCCACTCGTATTAAAAACCCTTCCCACCTGAAGCATCCCAAACGGATAATAATCCTGCGCACTTACTACCTGCGGATTGAAGTAATCAACAACATTATTGTTTGATGACACGCCGAGCTTTTTATCGTTCACCGTCACCAGCACGTTGCCCAGGTGATTACTTAACTCAAAGAGCTTATTTCCCCTACCAAAGTTATGACTAAGGCCAGTACCCAGCAAAGGCATGGTGGTATCGGTCGGATTGTATTCTTCAGCTACATCAAAGCTCCTGTGTAATAACCCGATCCTGCTGCTGCCATACAAGTGCAGCTCTGATTGCGTTAATGCATCATTATCCCAGCTACCACCCTTCTGAACTCCGCTCTTCCCTCTCCTTGTTGAACAAAAAGCCGCAAACGTTTTGCGTATGGTTCTCGATGATCAGTTCTGCAGTATCGCAAGTGTTGGTAATCTTTACGCTATCGGCTTTGATGGTGTAAATGTATTGGGCATGAAGAGTCTTTTCCAGGCACAGAAGTGCGAGGAGGAATATAACTCTTTTCATAAATGATTTATGTTAATTTATTGCTGACTATTGCTTTTATCAAGTATTTAGTTCGACAATCTTCTGATTTTAACTAAACAGGCAATTGAATTGATACTATTTAGGTAGGTTTAGATTGTCATGTAACATATTTAATTCATCCTTGCTAAACCCATCACGACTATCAATTCTATAAACCCTTTTATTATACCGCCTTATATCTAAGACAAAATAAACGGGACTACGAAAAGATCCCACTTTCGAAAGTTTCGATTTCGTTTCGCTCCTATTGATTACTATTTCCTTTTTAGACAAAAAATGATAGTATATAATTGTTATACTTATATGATTCGCGCTAACACTCTGTGTAAATCGTTCAGATAAAAGAATCAATTCAATTAATATAAACATGATAATATCGCCTATAAAAAAGGAAGGGTTCAAAAAAAGCATTATGACAAATCCAATTAATATCCAAAGTGTCATTTTAAGCAAAGATTTATGATAGTTCTTTTGATTTTTTATTTCAACCATATTTCTATTTTTTATCAGTATATGATGCCCCTGCACCGCCAGATGATCCTCCTCCCCACCCTTTAAATTTAAGCTTTTGTCCTTCTTTAATATTATTTTTATCCGTAATTCCATTTGCCTTAGATATACCTTCAACTGTAGTATGAAACTTCTTTGCAATATCTGTAAGATTTTCACCTTTTTGCACTACATAAGAGAAAGCGAAACTTAACGATTGTTTAAGCTGTCCCCCAGTTACATCACTTGTTAAATTGAATGACTCTAGAAGAAACCCTTTAGTATCACTATACTGATCTAAAAGACTTATTAAATTTGCCACCGAAGGAGTATTGTCTAAAGTTTTTGCCGCATCAATTATCCCCAATCCACTTCTCACTAACCCTTTTAATGAACCAGCCATAGCCACTGTTGGTGTAAATTGTCCTAAAGCATCAATATAAGGTGCATACTTATTACCTGATTCATATGCTATATTGGGCATGAAGGGCCTTTTCCAGGCACAGGAGTGCGAGGAGGGAGAATATATTTTTCATTTTGGTTTATGCTATTTTATAGATTGGTATTTATTTTAATCAGCACCATTAAATTCAGCCGCCTCTGACGTTTTTTATAATGAATAAGTGATCATCGCTAACCAAAGTAGATATATACTGATGGCTTGCCATAAGTATAGCCCAATGCAGTTTCGGGCTCGAAAATATTATGGGGCGTCCATGAACTGACAAGCTCTTTTTTCTTAAAGAACAGGCGGTAGGTAAATTCAACAACCAGCAAGGTAGACAGCATAGCCGCCAGGCCAAGGATAATATTAGATAATACTTTTCTATTTCTGAGTGCAAAAGCCAGGAAAAAGAGAAATACGGTAAGCGCTATAACTACGAGAATCTTTTTTTCCATATCAGGGAGCCGGGCGATTAGTTTTTATCACCGGCTGCAAGATACAGTTTTTGGGAAACAGGGGGAAGATCGGCTGTTTCCCAAAAACGAAAGTATTAACATGAACGGCTGTTTAAAACGTACTCAATGCGGATCGCTTCCAGCCCGATGAGGTCTTGATATAAATATAACTATCGTCCCAGCTAACATCGCCTTCGGCGCCATTGGTATCGGAAGAAGATGTAGGCGTATACTTTTTGCGCAGGCGAAGTTGATTATAGCCTTCTTCGCCGCTGACATCTAAGCGTGAAGTAATGGTAGAAGAGCCATCGAGGCCGATGCTGGTGCGGCCGCTGGTGGTGTGTAACTTAACATCACCATTTACGGTTTCAAGGGCACGGAGCTTACCGGCAGTTCCATTCACCGTAAATTTAATGCGCAGGCCGGTTTCAAGCCCGTCCTGGCTACCTCTGTTAACAGGCTTGTTTAATTCAACCAAAGTTATTGCGCCGGCGCCGGAATTCTCGGCAGGCATTGCAATGGTGAAGGTATGATGAATCCTGCCGTCAGTATTGCCCGCAGCGTTTGCAGTAGTATACACCCCACCGGAAGAAGGAACAAAATAATTAGCCCCGGTGGTAGAAGTTCCATAAAAGTTGGGAGCCATAACCGTGGCGCTACTTGTAATAGTGTTGGCCGGACCAAAAGTTAATGACTCCTGAGCCGGGCCGCCATATATGCGAAACGTATTATTATTTACCCATTTGGCGCCTGCACCGTACCCGCCGGTTTGGTAGGTAGGGTGGTAAAAGAAAACATCATTCCCGAACCAACTGGTGCCGTTGACCTGCAATTTTTTTCCATTATCTGTGCCATAGCTACCAGCCAAAACCACATTTCCATTGGCTTTAACTACCAGATCTTTGTTGAGTACGCTGTCACTACCCAGGATGGTGAAAGCATCCCAACCGGTTGACCTGTTTGAGGCAATCGTAAACCTTGAGAGCAAAGGAGCACCTGTCTCTAATCCCAAAGTAACATATGGAGTATTTAGAAATGTTAATCCAATTGAATCTGTTATTACTAACGGCCTGCTATCAGAAGCAGAACCAATATAGCCGCGACGATTAGTGTTACCCTGTTTGTAAAAATCAACATAGGTACCTTCTCCTCCACCCCATCGCAACCGGAGCGCGCCGCTGCCCCCAGCGCCAAGTGGAGTTGTTGAATTCGTAAAGAACTGGCTGTATGTGGTTCCACTGACGGCCATTTTATAGCCATAGTCGGTATCGCCGCCCAATAAAAAATTTCCGGTGTTGGTTAAGCGGCCGCGTTTTGTATTATTGGTATAATAATCGATGTGGTGATTATCACGGGTACCGAAAAAACCGGTAGTACCAAAAGTATTACCACCCTGCAGCCAGGCAACAGAAAGTTTTAAGGTATCACAGCCTACTACATAAATGCTATCACTAATTTTTACCATCCCTCTTCTGAACTCCGTTCTTCCTCTTCCTTTATTGAATAAGAAGCCGCAAACGTTTTGCGTATGGTTCTCTATGATCAGTTCCGCAGTATCGCAGGTATTGGTGATCTTAACGCTATCTGCTTTGATGGTATAAACGTATTGGGCGTGGAGGGCCTTTTCCAGGCACAGGAGGACAAGGAAGAACAGCATTCTCTTCATAAAAGTTGTTTTATTTTCTAATGATACTATTTGCTTTTTATTAGGGCCTTCAGTTCGGCCATTTCGTGTTTTAGCTCTGTATATTGATCGTTTTGTTTTTTAATGGTTTTGTCCTGTTCAATTATATACAGTGTCAATTCCTCGATCTTTTTTAAAAGGGCAGCCTGGTTATTACCTACATCAATACCCTTCTTTTCTACTTCAGCAGCAGAAGGGATACCGGGAAGATGGCTATGTTGGTTAATGAAACTTTCAACTTCTGTTAATGATGGAAGTTGGTATTGTTTACTGAAAACATAATCGGGCCAGCGGCCGGTTTGGGTGATAAGCATTTGTTTGGCGGAAAGGCGGCCGTTGATTGCCAGGTCGGAATTATGAAAACCATTAAAAGCTGAACCTGTATCTTCTCTGTAATACAGGTTGCCGTTGGCGTCACTTACAATAAACCGGGTAAGGCCATTATTATTGCTTAAGCCGCCAAATCGAACAGATCCTGTTGTATGCAATTGGGCGGTAGGCGTTTGCGTTCCAATACCCACACGACCAGCCATGTTTACAGCCAGACCTGGCTGATATTGCTTACCGTAAACATTTAAAGATAACTGGTTATCTGGCAACTGTTGATAGTATCCCGGATCTATAGTCACCAATGTTCCCGTAAATGCAGCCCCAATTTGATTTGAAAAAAGATGCTGATCTGCAGTACTATTAGACTGATAAATGATTCCCTTTTCAGAATATATCCTCGATTGACTATTTAGCTGATTGAACAAAAGTCCATTACCAAATGAAGCAGAGCCTCCTCCCTGGTAAAAGTTTCCAACCAGCTGAAGTTTATTTCCATTATCATTGGCCACTCCAATTATTACATTTTGAGACTCAGCAATCCGCATTGCTTCAGTTTCTACAGCCCCTGTCAAAAAATTCAACTCACGGCCACTTATTTTTAAATTGGCTCTCACATTATTGCCATCCGCGCCACCTAATTGAGTTCCAAAGTAATAATAATTTTGCCTGTTTGGGTAATTGCCACTGTGATCCCATTCATTAAGATTGGAAACATATGTCATCAACGCCGACGAGTTAAAATTACCATATGGGTAACCGAACATAAAGTAATTTGAGGCAACATTTACAATCCCATTTGGATATAAACGGAGTGCCGGATTGCCAACATTCCATCCACCAGGCTTGTTTGAAGTCCCCAAACCAATATAGCCATCGCGCTCCACAAGAACATTTTTATATGTCGCCCCATTATCATTCGACGTACGAATCAAGGC
Source organism: uncultured Niastella sp. (assembly GCA_966211305.1). Classification (GTDB taxonomy): domain Bacteria; phylum Bacteroidota; class Bacteroidia; order Chitinophagales; family Chitinophagaceae; genus Niastella. The sequence continues at coordinate 25,920 of CBIHPC010000031.1, read as the reverse complement.
ATTCTGACCATCCTCACTATTTAAATTTTGGCCTATTTGGATGCGATCCGAATTTCGCGATAAATTGGCAGAAATAGTAACACCCCCTTTATTACTCACCTGTAGTTTATCTCCATTGTCGGGCAGTATATTTCCAATTTGTAAAACACCGTTATTGGTTAACCTGGCACGCTGTAAACTATTCGTATAAAAATCGATATGGTTGTTATCCATTGTTCCGAACACACCGGTTGTCGCAAACCGGTTTCCACCCTGCAACCAGGGATTCATCTTCAAAGTATCACAACCTATAATGGAAATACTGTCGTTTATCCTGATCAACCCTCTCCTGAACTCCGTTCTCCCTCTTCCTTTGTTGAATAAGAAGCCACAAACGTTTTGGGTATGGTTCTCGATGATGAGCTCAGCGGTATCGCAGGTGTTGGTGATCTTTACACTATCGGCTTTGATGGTGTAGACGTATTGGGCTCGCATAGCTTTTCCAATGCAAACGAGCGAAAGGAAGAACAGCATTCTTTTCATAAAAGTTGTATTATTTCTGGACAAGATTATTTGTTCTTTATAAGGGCCTTCAGTTCAGCCATTTCCTGTTTTAAATTTAACAGGTCATTAATTTGATCATTTTGCTTTTTTATAGTTTTGTCCTGATCAATTATATATAAGGTCAGTTCTTCGATCTTTTTTAACAGGGCAGCCTGGTTGCCTCCTACATCAATACCTTTTTGCTCTACTTCTGCGGCTGAAGGAATGCCGGGTAGATGGTTATTCTGTTTGATGAAATTTTCTACTTCGGTCAACGAAGGAAGCTGATACTGCTTACTGAAAACATAATCGGGCCAGCGACCGGTTTGAGTGATCAACATTTTTTGAGCGGAAACACGGCCGTTAACTGCCAGGTCGGAATCAAAGGAACCATTAAAAGCACCAAAAGAAGAATCTTCCCGGTAATACAAATTACCGTTGGCATCGCTTACTACTACGCGTGAAAGGCTGTTATTATTGGTTAAACCTCCAAAACGAACGGTACTGGTTGTGTGCAATTGCGCTGTAGGCGCACTGGTGCCAATGCCGGTGTTGCCCGAGGTAGTTCCCAACAATACATCTCCGCTTACTGTTTCAATTGCAACATGTTTACTTCCTGGAACTATACTCGTTAAAGTTGGTTTATAATAAATGCCACGCATCGTAAGCGGATTACTTACTGCGGGACTTAAATTGTACACCGGTTGTATGTTAATTATACTGGCTGAATTTCCTGCAATATTATTCGACCTGATCCCGCTTTTTATTTTGATAATACTTTGATCATCGAAATACACATCTTGTCCCAACCCGTTATATGTGTCTGTAAAAACAAACATATCCCTTGCCCAGCCCTGATTGGTTCCCTGGAAAATAAAGCTGCCATTGGTAGGATCATCGACACGAATGCCTGCAGCAGAACCTGCGACCGCTGCTTCCGTGCCGTTAACAATTGATAAATTACCTAAAAGATGTTTGGCGCCATTGGCAAATACATTTCCTATAACCTGTAGTTTATCGCCGTTGTCAGTTTCAGTACCGATCATTACATTCCTGTTTTTTCGATTTTTATAGCGGTTGCTTCCACAGGTCCTGTTTGAAGATATAATTCGCGTCCGCTAATTTTGAGCGGCGCTCTTGTTGCGCCATCGAAACTAGTTGTAAGCCGGGTGCCGAAGTAATAATGGTTTTCCCCCCGGGGATATTCAGTTTGGCCAGTCAGCCATTCATTGGTATTTGACACTGCAGTAACCAAAGCAGATGCATTCCATGGGCCAGGTGTATTTCCAAAATAGATCCCCGGGGTCATGATAGACAACAACCCTGAAGCATGACATCTTATTAAAGGAGCACCTACAGACCAGGTATGCGGTGCACTATGCCCCAAACCAATATTACCATCCCTTTCCACTAATACATTTTTATAGGAACCTCCATAATCATTTGAAGTAGCGATAAGGATATTCTGCCCGTCTGAGGTATTAATATTGGAACCAATTTTTATTCTATCACCTTGCCGTGACAGGTTTGGGTTAATAAAAACACCACCACTGCCCATTACCTGAAACTTATGGCCTTCATCAATTGCAGAACCAAGGGTCAAATTACCGTTGGTTGCCCATCTGCCACGAAGTGTATTGTTGGTATAATAATCAATAGGATTATCATCCAGTGTACCAAACTTACCTATTGCACCGAAGCGGTTACCACCTTGTAACCAGGGATTCAACTTGAGTGTATCACAGCCAATAACAGATATACTGTCGTTGATCCTCAGCAATCCCCTTCTGAATTCCGTTCTTCCCCTTCCTTTGTTGAATAAAAAACCGCAAACATTTTGCGTATGGTTCTCAATGATAAGTTCCGCGGTATCGCAGGAGTTGGTGACCTTTACACTATCGGCCTTGATGGTGTAGATGTATTGGGCATGAAGGGCTTTTTCCAGGCACAGAAGTGCGAGGAGGGAAATAACTCTTTTCATAAATGGTTTATGTTAATTTTCTATAGTAGCGTATTTTTTTTAAAGTCATGGGCAACATCATTAACATTTGCAGATGATTGACTCTCCGTTATTGCCTACATTAGCGATCTTCACATTATTGACTTCTATAATGATCATTTATAGATCGATTTAAAGACAGTCGTGTGAATGAATTGCAAACGGATCATTTTCATAACTAGCTTGGTTTTATTTCGTTAAATAAACTATTGTTATATTTTTCATAATCCAAAATCACCAACTAATTATCACCATTATCAAAAAAAAGATTGCAAAAATGATTTTACCTGACAAAGACAGAAACACCATACCATCAAACTCTTTTGCAACTAGTGACTTTTGAGGATCTTTAACATTAACCCACACCTTTACTTTCGATGGCAATTGCGTTACTAGATATTTATTTCCAATAGATACATCGTTAATCGTATACTCAACATTATCGGTAGGAGAAACAAATCCAATAATCCTTTTTATTTCATCATCATTTTCGGAACTTTCTACCTGACTAATACATCCATCAACAAATACACCTTTCCGCGTTTTAATCATTCTCCATACCTCTTGCCCTGAACTTATAAATAAAATAAGTGTCAAAAGTGAATAAACCATAATATCCCATTGATTAGGTTTTAATATTCTAACTAGAATAAAGCCTATTACTATTATTACTATTAATTGCGTATGCTTTTTCATGTGTATTTACTATTTAACAGCATTATACAAAGCAGTTATTATAGTTGGCCATTTTATATTTCCCGCTCTTACTCCAGCATTTACTTCTAGACTATATCCTGCTAACTTAGGCGTCTCTAATTTTCCACGCAATCCAACATTAAGGTTTTTGCCGCTCATTAACATTTCTGTTTGTATGTCAATTCCCCTATAATTTCCAATGGTATTTAAAACCCTGAAAGCAGGTCTGAATTCACCATATTGAGCATTTCCAATCGGTAAAGGCGTCTGAAGAGAACCACTAAATGGAAGTACTCTTACTTCTGTTTTGGTATTGGGAATTTTGTAATTTACATAGGATCTATTTACTGTAACAAAATCAGCATATCCTCCTTGGCCATTCTCAGTGGTCAACCCAATTTGCCCCCCATACTGCACCATAGTACCACTAACTTTTTTACCCAAAACAGTAACTTCCACCGTTTTTTTAACTTGAGCACTAGCATAAACATCGACATCATCAAATGGAAGTAATGGTTTAATTGTTGCATCCCAAAAAATTGTTTTTATTGGATTTCTATCAACAGGGGCATGATAAACCAAAGGATTAAATGGCACCCAAGTTTTACCATTAAGCCAATAATAGCTTGTTTCGTCACTAGTATTTGACTCTCTTGCAAAAACATACACTCCATTAATCTTATTCAGAGTTTCCCCTGGTTTCAATTGGTTACGATAATTTTTGTAAATATCACTTTTTTTAAACTCTTTGTTTTGGTAATCTTCATCCCAAAAATTTACAGGTGTGGAAGGTTCTTTTTGTGTTGAATTTTCTGTATTATTTACATTTTTATCTCCTTCCAGGCCATCTATATCAATAGATAAAACAGGACTATTACCTGCAAACTGATAAGGAGTATAAAAAGGATATTTTTTCGTTAAGGGGTCCTCACTCAAAAACCTCCCCAACCTCGGATCATAAATCCTCATCCCATAATCCTGCTGATTACCCTCCCCCTTCACCTCATTATCATTCTCTTTACCATTAAACCCAAAACGATAGCCACTTGAATTAGATACCCTTCCCACCTGCAACATTCCAAAAGGATAATAGTCCTGCGCACTCACTACCTGCGGATTGAAGTAATCAACAACATTATTGTTTGATGACACGCCGAGCTTTTTATCGTTCACCGTCACCAGCACGTTGCCCAGGTGATTACTTAACTCAAAGAGCTTATTTCCCCTACCAAAGTTATGACTAAGGCCAGTACCCAGCAAAGGCATGGTGGTATCGGTCGGATTGTATTCTTCAGCTACATCAAAGCTCCGGTGTAATAACCCGATCCTGCTGCTACCATACAAGTGCAGCTCTGATTGTGTTAAATGACCTTCATTTACAGAAGGCCTTCCAGCCTCATATATACTCATTACATTCCCCTGTGCATCTCTTACATACCATGTTCTGGCAGTATCAGTGGAACCTGACTTAATTATCGCTTTACTAATCCTGTTACCACTGGGATCATAGGTATATAAAATCATAACACTATCGCCCTTTACGATCTGCCTGATCTTTCCATATACCGTCCAACTAATACTGGTTATGCCTTCCGCATTATCTTTTACCAGATTACCAATGGCATCATAATCATAGTTACCGGCAGTTTGATTGTCTATATCCTCGGTATAATTGCCCGCAGGCTCACTATCACTCACATGATCTAACCGGTTAGTACCCATTACATAACTGTAATTAAGACTGTCCATACCCAACGGCTTACCGGCAAACGTATTATTCCCATTACGCTTGTAACCTAAAATATTTCCATTGGCATCATAACTGATCCGTTCCTGGAAGTCACTTCTTGGTGTTAAACTACCCCAGTTAGCCCCTTTTTGCCAGGCATCCATACCCACCAGCCGGTTCAACTGGTCATATTGGTAATTATACAACAACGGATTGCCTAACTTCTCAATATTCACCGCCATGCTGCTGATATTCCCGTTGTACAACGGGCGGTAATCGCTTCCCAACGTGTCGGCTACTCCGGCATCCATGGCAACAGCGCCACTAATAGCCTTGTAATCGCCACTAAAGTAATTCAACATCACCTGGTAAGCCGACTTGCCTACAACACTTCCTGTGCTGCCGTCAGCTTTCAAAGTGTAGCCGCCGCCAGTTTGCACATCCGGGTTAAAGGTTTTTAACCAACCCTGCAAATTGTATGCATGGTTAATGCCCTGCACCTGTTGCTCGCCTAAAATTGTTCTCGCCAGCGGTCCATGATCGTAATACTGGTAAAACGCATCATTATCCCAGTTGATACTATCTGCACTGGTGAGCACATTTGTTATACGGTTCTCTGCATCGTACACATACCTGTGATAGAACGCATCGGGCTGCCCGGGCTGATAACTTACCTGGTTTACCTTTCCGCTTACCAGGTCAAAATCATAAGCAATCTTTTTGAAACGGTTGCCATTGTCGGCCATTACACCGAACCGGTAATCCTGCACCAGGGTATCTACATTGCCCAGAATGTCATAGGTGTAGTAGGTGGCAGTAGCCGCTTCATTATTGGCCAGATCGGTAGCCGTGTTATATAATGCCGTCCACGATACCCGGTTGCGCAGGTTGCGCGTTTTCAGCACCGGTTGTAATGGCGTGTATTCAACATCGTACGTCGTCTTCGTTATCTGCTCTGCCGTTCCCGCGGCATTCGTGAGCCAGGTCTCCAATGAACCCTGGTCCCTGCTTGTGGCATCAACCATAGCCGTACTGCTGGCCAACTGTCCTACTTCGGTGATCCGGCCAATAATATCATATTTCGTATAACTGTATTGTGTACTGTCTTTTTGCTTTGCATTCTGCGAAACAGCCAACCTTCCCAGGCGGTCGTACCAAAAGGCGCTACTGCCGCCATCGGGCGAATGCTGCGCTACTACCTGGTTCAGGGTATTATATCTGTAATCAGTATGCATCGCATGCGCAAATGGCAATTCTGTTCCCGCCTCAATTGCCTGCCTTACCTGAACCGTATCATATTTATTTACCCCGGCCGGTGGCACGGTGCGGATGAGATTACCAGCCTGGTCGTAGTAATACAAGGTGTAATGATATTCCCTTACCGAATGCGTAAATGTAAACGACTCGTATTTGTAAGCCTGTAAACATTTATCGATGTAATTTCTTTCAAATGCACCGGTCAGCGAATCGGTATAAGATTTATATAACTCTGTGCCCTTGCTTATTGCAAAGAATGAACTGTCGCTGCATGAACCGATATACTCATCGGTAAACGGCGGCAATACAGGGTTCGACTTACCACACAACCTTGGCCCGTCATAAATATAATCACAGGTTCCATCGCCTGTACATACCAATTCAGAAGCGGTGAGGCTATAACCCAGCGGCGTTAATGTTGTATCTGTATGCAAAGGCAGCACCGGCTCGTCAACATTTATTGCCCAGGGGACGCGAGTGGCTATTTCGTTGGTTGCTCCCAGTTCAATATCCTGGTCGTAACAGGTAGTTCCCGGGTTAAGCGCCAGCATCATCATCTGTTGATTGTTATCGCCGGCTACGGTATACTTACCATTGGTATTCTGCGCAATGCGGCCTACTGTCTGAGTGCCTGACAGTGCCGTCTCTCCCGACCATACTATATTATTAGCCGCATCTACCCGCTGCCAGATCACATGCGTACTGTTATTACCTGTTTGCGCTACCATATACCCACCATCATTCGATGGGAATACAGACGAGGTCGCCATTCTGCTGCTGCCGTCAGGTATATTGAACCGTTTATACGATATTACATCACCCGCTTCAGTTAAATTAATTACCCCTACCTGTGCATTCACCGTTCCCAGTTGTTGTGCACTGTTCACCATTACCATATACCCGTTCTCTGTAGCATGAATATCCCTGAACCAGCAACTACGCGTTGAATCATTGCCATCGGCATAATGCCATGACTTCATCAGGGTACCATTTGCTTTATTCACTTTGTGAATTACACCGAAATAACGGTCGCCCAGGTTGGGATCATAAGCAGCCCCGCTTACCAGCAGCGTATCTTCCTGTTCCAGTAATCCATAAGCAGGCACTCCATTATAATTCAATGAATCTGTTATATCAGGGATACATACGGTACTGTTATTCTGTAACCGGCTGGTTCCAAAACGGCGCACCCAGTTGATGTTACCATTCGATTGCAAACGGGTCAATACAAACTCACCATGGCCCGCATGTTGGTTATAAATCCCCAGCGCTGCATAACCGCCATCGCTGGTTTGTATAATATCATACCCATGTTCGCCAAACGGTGTACTAAAACCAATTGTCTTAGTCCACCCCAGCGTACCATCGGTGTTTGTTTTCAGGATCCAGATGGCGCCTGTTGAATAACGGCCGGAGTGAGTAGTACCGATAGCGATATAGCCATTGTCTGAAGTGCGGCGTACACGTACCAGCGTATCGCTGTCTGCACCGCCATATTTCATGGCCCATTGTACATCTCCCGAACTATCGGTCTTCACCAGTGTTCCATCTTTTGAGACAGATTGAATACCCCCCGCCATTATATATCCGCCATCGGGGGTTGGCTGAATATCATACAGCTTACCCAAATCTTCGCTAACAGTTCTATAAATACTACCTATACGTTTATCATTACAATAAGTAATACTTGTAATATTTGCCGCTGAATCGTGGCATTGCTGCATGAACTGCAGGTATTCTTCCGCCTGTAACGAATAGCCCAACCGGTTATTCATAAAGTTGCGGAACAGGTTGTTGCGTTTCAACTGCAGCGTATCATCGGCTTCGGCCAGTTTGGGTGTATCGTTGGGATAAGTTTGTTTATAATTTAAATATAAGCTATCAACTACCGTACAGGGCGTACACACTTCACCCGAATTACATTGCAGGGCTGGTGGCAGATAAACAGGCACACTCAGGTTTGAACAGGCATAACCGCCTACACCCGGAATATTGGCATCATTACACAAACTGCGTAAGGTTTGCAGATCGCTTTCACTCATGCTCACCCCCTGAGTTCTCAACATATATTCAGAGAAAGTAGCGCCCGGTTTCAATATCCGCCATGCCCGGTATTTTCTATAGTGTTCATTGATCAAATTACATTCGCAATCGCCGGGCCTGGAAGTTACCGGGTTTACATAAAATACTGGTTGTTTATCATAAGGCGCCGGCGTGGTGATCAGTTCGGCATTACATGTAAGATCATTGGGGATGCCATTGGCATTGTTATACGTTTCAATGACCTGTTTAAAGCTGGTATAACCCTCAAAACTACGCCCGGCCGGCAGGGTACTCGCCCCAAAAAGATGCTGATCATCACAAGCCGTACGGCACACTCCTCTTAATAAAGGTATAATCTCATTTAACTGTGCTTCGCTATAACAACCAGATAGTTTCGCACGCCAGTCCCCCGTCATGGCATCACAGTTCTGGTCGTACATTTCATTGAGCTTCCTTTGCGCTTCTGCTTTGGCTTCATTTACCTTATCGGGATTGCTGGCATAATCGAGCCCCTGGTTGCTGATCACTTTAGAAGTTTCTCCATAAAAATGCGGTGCATGGCCTGAGTCAACCAACTGCTCATACGTAGGAGGTTTTGTATACGCTTTATTATCGGGCGTACAATTGGTTACTACACTTGATGTATTTATATAAGCGTTTATTATTTCCTGTTTGGTTGCCAGGTAAATATTCCTAAATGACTGCCAGGCCAAATCGAGATCCCCTCCACACCAGGTGGTATCAAAATTATGTGCATGCGTGTTATTGTAATAATCAACACAAGCAGCATTGCCTTCGTTGCATTTCGCTACAATATTAGCCATTGCCCACATGTTCACCACTGTGCCGTTCTTCAACGTCATGTAGTTTTTCATTTTATTCTCAAGCAACAACCTTAATGAACCAGGCCCACTTGTAACAAAGGGATCACGAAGTGCTTCATTGGAAGGGTATGGAACGACTGAACCTGACAAACCCGTAGGATTTAAATAACCTGAATCCCTGGCATCCCTGAAATTATCCACCGCTTCCATTTTGCGGTCCCACACATTGCTGGCTTTAAAGGATTCCAGCGCTTTTAATTTACAATACTCCGGGTGATAAGGAAGCAAGGCCTCCGCCCATGAAGTACGGAAGCTCTGGGCAAACTCCAGTTTACTAAGCGAGCCCGGATCTACCATCAAATTACTTTGCATATTGTACACCAGGTCGGGCTGGCCCACTTCATCCAGGTAGGTAATTTCATCCAGCCTAAATACCGGTACGTATTTAATAGAATCCTGGGGATCTACCCAAAAGATATTAAACACATCATCCCTTCCATTTACACTGGTATCGGCATACTGTCCATAAGGCGGTATCATATCCTGCAGCATAGCGGCCCTGATATCATTATTGGCAGAAGTACTGTCGCCGCACAGATCGTTACAGGCTTCCAACGCATCCTTATACGCCGTCGCTATTTGAGTACTATAAGCAGCTACTTCGCCTGCCGGTATTTTGGCTTTATTTACAAAGTCAGTCGTAAACTGCTCCAGCGTTCCTACACCTGCCCTGCAGGTAGCGCAATCGGGCACACAATTATCTGTGGCATTCCTGATTATAGTACGTTGCTCCTCTATAAAATCCTGTAACGATTTGCAGGTATTATTGGGCATGTATACACTATCGCGGTAATAATTAAAAGCATCGCGGCTCAACGTAAGCCGTTTTACCACCTCATAGCTGCCTTTGGGCAGGTTCAAACTAAAGTTAACCGTCATGGCCGAAGGCTCACAATCGGGCCCAATATTGCCCAGTGAAAAATTGTGCAGCACCGTATCGAATGCCTTATTACCCGGTAAATTCTGATTATTGCAATTGTCGGTGATCGTTATCCGCAGGTCGTACAGGCAGGTATAACAAATATCCTGCGTATCGCAATTGGGTTCTATAAGGGTTCGAGGATCTAAGCGGTAATTAAAGTCATAATTACCCGCCTCAGGAACAACTATGGTTTTCTGGTTCACCATGCTCCAGTTATCAAGCACTGTCGACCGGCTATCGGTAATACTCTCTGTTACCTGGCTGCTGGTATTGGATGCTAATGGCGCCATTGCCGCAGGGGCTGCTCCGGTTAGTCCGGTAGCAATGGTGCGGCCATGCATATCTACATAACTTACACTATATTGGCCATTGGCATCACTCACCACATTTTTAAAATAATGCGATTTATCCCCTACATCAGTACCGAACAAGGCATACAGTTCATTCTGATCGGGTGTACTGTAAAAATATTTTGTTTCATGGGTGCTGTTCAATTGATGGTTCGGCCCTACTCCACCCTGTCGTTTTATACGGCCGGTATTATCCTGTTCATATTCTGTTTCTGTGAACGGATAATTCTCTGCATCGGGAATGAACTGGTTCATCCCGATCATTTTCTTTGGATTATTGGGTGAATAGTATAAACTGGCTCCCGAAGCAGGGTCCATCGGGTTTGCTCTTGTGGAACAGTACTGATCCAAACCCGGCAGCGAGTCATAATCGCTTTTATAGTACTCCGGGTTGTTAATGCTCTTATTAAACCCGGCGGTATACTGTATTACATTCTGCAAAGAAGGCACCGGCATTACCTGGATGGCAGGCCGGCCCTGGTAATCGTAAAAAGTCTCGGCTACAATCGTGTTGTTGGTGGTATTGTCTTTAGTTACTGTTTGGCGGCTGCGCAACCCGCCATCAAAATATTGCACCACCACTTTGCGTTTGCCTTCTTCGGCAAAACTGATGTTCGATTGCCAGTTCAGCGGCCGTTCGTGACCGGTAAACGCATATTGTCCCATTACGGGAGACGATGCATCGGAACTCCAGATGGCGGCCAGTACCGATTTGGCATTACCAATCTGAACCGGGCGCACCCGGATAAACAACGTTCCATTGTTATCGTACATCAATGGTATGTTGTAGGTATTGCCGGTGGTACTAATACGGGTTGCATTGTGGTAGAAGATCAATGCCGGATCAAAACTGCCACCGGTCTTATAGCGCTCATAGGCAGACGCATCCACATAGGTCCATTCCAGGTCATACTGATCGGCGCCGCGTATGGCAGTCCAACTTACCGGAAGTTCATCGGCAGTATCGGCAACAGGTGTTATCGTAATACTGGTTACCGTGTTGGTGCAGGAGAAAATATATTTAGGCTTAGCAGTCAACTGGTTTTCGATCATGAGCACAGACGACACGTTCCAAGTGGCGCCGTTTGAATCGACCTCCAACACTTTTACCGTTACTTTTCTTCCCCCATAAAAAACAAAATTGTTCCGGGCATTATACACATTCCCGGTATCATAGGTAACTGTAAAATCCTTTATAATGGAAGCTGTATCGGTACCATTACTATAAGATATGCGCAGCTTCACGTTTACCTGGAAGGCAGTTTGCATGTATACGTTCGAGGCTTCATTTATTTTCAGGGTGATCACGTTTTGTACCGAATACCCGGTATCAACCCCGATGGCGGCGGCATTGAAAAAAGCGGAGTCTTCCACGGTGACCGTGGAATCTTTATGCACCTGGTGCTTACTGCCATCGAGTATAGCTTTTGCCACTACACCGCCGCCATCGCCGGCGCGGGCAATAGCAGCCAAACAAATAAAGCCTATAAGTAATAATATGCGGTAAAAGGAATGGGTCTGCATTTGATAGTCTTTTGTTTTCTATATGCGTCTTTCCGCTTTTTCCGATGGCCCTTTTAGTAAAGAACCAACAGTTGAATTAGGTTATAATTTTGGCGAAGCCAGAAACACCTGGTAATCTTTAAATTTTTCAGCTGGCTGGTATTTCCCTTTTGCAAGCCGGTTAATATACTGCGACTCATCAAAGAGCTCATCGGTAAACCGTCCCTGCCGGTAATCACTGAACAGGATCTCGATACTGCCCTCATTCTGATAAACTCCATTACCACCCTGCCCCATCAACTGGTCTTTTTCAACCAACCCATCGGTATATAACTCATACACTACTTTTTCGAAATAGCCTGTCTTTTCATTGATAACCATCACTACTTTCTTATAGGTTTGGCCGGGCGGAAAACTCAGCGTCAGCGTAGCCATTCCTTTATTATACGCTACTCCGGTACGAATCCCTTCAAAACGGGCGAGCGCACTATCGAGCATGGCCACGGGATCGATCATTTGTGAAGGCTGTGGGGTGGATAAATAGATCAGTTTTTCATCATTATCGATCTGCAGGGTATATGTATCGTTCGTTACCGTTTCCATATGTTCAATCACAAACCGCATGTGGTTCTTATCTATGGCCACCTCGCCCGACATGGTATCAATATATTGTTGCGGTTTATCTTTATTCGCATACCGGTACACCACATGAAAACTCAGGTACGAAGCCGACTTATACGCCTGCTGCACCTTCTGTATATATTGTTTTACTGCGTTTGTACTGTCGGCAGCTCTTGACGGCAACAACCCTAACAAACAAGCAGACGTAATCAATAAGAAGAACCTGTTCATAAAAATAATTTCAATATTTTTAAAAATATTCAATTCCGATTCATATGACCTCTACTCTTTCAACAAAGCGCTTCGGCTTTCTTTAATGGTTTGTACGCCGCGCTCCGTTTCTTTTTTCACGCGAACCAGCGTACCATCATCGTCGTACTCGTACAATGTGGCATAGTTGTTCTCATCCAGTTCAGCCATCAACCTCAGATTTGTTGCGCTGTACACAAACGACTTCATTTGTGCATTGTAAGGATGAATTCGAATGTCATCGAAATAGGTAGTGGCCGAATCCGAGGCCTGTAACGTCAGGGTCATTTGTGTGGCATTGACCGGAATGTCAACTACCGACTCATACCGCTGCCAACCTTCTACCAGGTTACCCGCAGGACTCAACTGTACAGTACTGACACTACCACCAACAATAAAGCTCACGATGATATGATTATTTGTATACCCTTTACACAGGCAACTGTTATCTTCCTTTACCCAGCCGCCAACGATCACTTTCTTTCCGGGTATTGGTGCAAAATTGGGCAGTACGATGTTCTTCGATGCCTGCATTCCCTTAAGTTGTCCACCACATGCCGATGATGTTACAGAATTTAATTGTGCAATGTCGGCGTCTGAAGCTGGCAACAGGTTGGCAGAAATACTGGTGAGGCTATCCTCATCTACTTTTAAACTATACATTCCTGTGTGCGACTGTGCTGTTGTAAAATCTGCCTTATGGGCCGACCAGTCGAACGACCTGGCAACCGGACAGGCATTATCGCAGGTGTTTGTTTCAAAATCATAATCTTCAAAACCTTCATAGGCGCCTTCCTGGAAATGGCTGTTCTGTAATACTGCTGTTGGTAGTGTTAATCCGTAACCATAGATGCCGGCGTTATACCTGCCCAACGGGTCTTTGTTTTCCAATTCAAAGCCTTTTCGGTTAAACAGCGTAGTTTGCGCATTCCATACCCAGCGGGTGGTATCGTAAGAAGGTACCCAGCGGTTATCGTTCAGGATCCAGAATGGAGCGAAGTCTTTAATTACTCCAAACGTGCGGGTATTGATCTGCTGGTTTGAATCAGCCTCAGATTCCACACGCCGGCCGTAGTATACATAGCTACGCAAAGGTCGGAAATTACCCAGGATGCCATACTGATAAGGATTCACCATTGTATCGGTAACTGCGCTGTAACAGGAAGGGCTGTTGATATCTGAACACTGCATAGTGCCATTGTAAATTAACCTGGCGCCAACGGTATCGGGCATGGGCGGCGTTACCACATAAGTAACTTCTATCACCGGCCATTTGGAAGCATCGGCATACCGTTGAGAATAATACGTTGAATAATAATTATCATAACCACTTTGCAGGTAAGGTGGTGGTTCAACAAAAACGCCATACATGGAATCATTCACCAGGTGAAAATCTTTTGAACCCTGCGTAAGCATAAACGTCCTGGTGCCATAAGTTCTATTACGGTACCCTTCAATATAGTCTTTCACATCGATGGTATCGTTCTGAAACGGCACTACCCTTCTCACCTCTTTGTGCCATGAGCTGTTCACTGCCAGGTTGTGATATGTTTCCAACGGAACTCCTTTAAACCAACCGGGTGTAGCAAGCGAAACACTCAGCGTATCAACGGGGTTAACCGAATTGGCGTTGGGGTACATGGTTCCATAATGCCCGCGCTGATCGGCCGTTAATATCAGTTTGGCCGAAAGTATATCGGCATTGTATTCAGGTATCTGGCTTACGTTATTAAATCTCAGTACTGAAATTGCATTCCTTTTATAACCGCCCAGGTCGATATTGGTTTCCACCAACAGGCGATCGGTAATTGAATCAACCTGGGTTAGCGAATCCCTGAACGTAGGACAATTTTGTGTAGACAACAGGCTGGCCGTAAAATCAGGTGTAATGCGTACTGTAACGGTGTCGGGTTCCGGAATAACCACACCGGTCTTTTTATATATAACGCCATCCGGTGCACATATACCGGGCGCAAGCTCATAAATAGAGCCGGTAGCCGTAGGCGGACGCCAGAGAATTACCTTCGCATCACCAATCATACATGTATATTCTTGTACATCGGGGCTTTGACTTATAGGACTGAAACGCTTATTCAGATTGTCTTTTAATAAAGTACAATTGTCTATATCAATCGTGTACCCGGCCGAATTAGCCTCACTAACCAGCTGCGCAACCGTTTTATTCCGCTCCAGGAAATTTCCGGGGAATAATTTCTGATAAGCAAGCAGGTAGTCAAAGAACGGCTTCATGCACGAGCAGGCTTCATTGGCAAAACGGGCGCTGTCGACCGAAGTGGGTATACAGCCTTTAGTAAGGTCTGTTCTTCTTTTATCGGCCACTTTCCAGAACTGAGCCATTTCACTGGCGCCGGCATTGATCACTTTAGTAGTCGTATCAAACTGAAGTTTGTATTTTCCATCGGCGCCTAATACCAGGGGATTTTGTAGCGATACAACAGAACCTACCGCCCCATTGATATTGCGATGACCTGAGCGGATAACTTTAACCGTAACATCATTACCAGAGAACGGCGTTCCATCTTTACCTACAAGGAACAGTTTCTGTTCACCGCCACGTATGCTATTAGAATCAATTACCCAAAGCTTATACATGTCGGGGAAAGTAGCAAAGGAATCAATACCGCATTCTGAAGCCAAAGTCGTTTCCTTACTATACGCCAGCAACTCGTCGCCGGCAGTTAAGTACAGTGAATCCCTGCCATCGGTTCCACTGAGGATCTTACCATTCTTTATCCGAAGATGCTCCAGAATAGCGCCGATGTTCTGGTAAGCAGGCGCAATGCCTTTATATACCCAATGTGCAGGATATGTGAACTGGTAAACCCGGTCGTTAAATTCATTTTGCGAACTCGTCAATAATGGGTCGCCGGTTTCTGCATCGTACAACAGGTTAACGGCAGATACCCTGCTTCCTTTATCAATTGAAACAACACTATCAACGATACCATACCGGTATATCACTTTAGTCATGGCGGCAGACCTGAAACGGTTGGTTTCTTTCTGGAACAGGTTCAACAACGCAGGAATAATTGCCGGGAAACCGCCGATAGTAAAGAAGTCGGTATTCACATTTATATTGGCTCCCTGCGAAACAGAGGTTTGATCGCGCATATCGGCCATCAACTCCACATCTTTACCAATAGTGGCAGCTGTATCAATATTTCCAAAAGGATCGATGGTTGTAACCACATTGTTTAAGTGCTGATGGGTTTGTGTTTTATGATCAACCTTGTAAAAATATTCTGTTGATGCAACAGGTGTAACTGAATTGGTCTCGGAGTAAGAAGCTTCGGAACGAATTTTTCCGTTCATATCGTTCAACTCCACTTTAAAACCCTGCGAAAGGCTGAGATAGCTTTTCGAATCTATCCGCAGGAAATTCCTGAGCACGGGCTTATAACGTTTTTTGTTATCATTGTCGATCATTGACCAGTCCCATAAAGTGGGAAAATCATATGTAGTAAAGAACCTGGTCTCAGAAAAACCATTGGCAGAACGGGTTTTGTCGGTATGAATGCTTCTTACCCGTACTTTACGGTAACCAATAGATGCACCGGGGAAAAATGCCTCACCCAATGGCTCTTCACTATACTGGCTGGCTGCCGGGGCCATTACAGAGATCTGGTTCTGGTACTCGATGGGCAAATGGAAGGGATTTTCTTCCGCACCTATAACCGGTTCCCAGGCAGCCACTCCACTGCTTATGCGGGTTTCTTTACCATTTACAGATTGTGTAGTGGTATAATCATATGTTTGTCCGTATATTGCTTCACGCTGGTTGGTCATCTTGTTCCAGTGATCATAAACCAGCACCGCTTTTACCCGTAATCCGCCACCCAGTTTTTTCAATGAAGGGCAATTCAGGCGAACATATGAGCGGAACAGTTTAGTGTGTGCCGCCTGGTTCTTCAACCGGGCCATTTTATTAAAACCAAGCAGCATATTGGCTAACTCACCTAAATTAGGTACCAGCGTTTTTACTGCAACAGCAGGATCGAATTCGTCGCCCGGCTCTGAATCGGGATAGGCTTTCGAGGGCAGGTTTAACCGCAGATAGTTAATAGCAGCCTGTGCCAGCGGGCTCAATGAACCACTGCCATCTCCATCGCCATTTACACCGTCAATTTTGATCCAGATAATATTCGGATTGTTGGTGGTGCCATACCAGTTGCTGAGGGTGGTATCCGGTGTTGCGTAAACTGGTACATATTCACTGCCAGATCCCCATTTATCAAGCGGCATTTGAACATACAACCTAAAGAATAATTTCTTAATGCCGTCGAGATAGCGGGCATACAGTTCCGCTTTATTGGTAACCCCTACAGGAACCTTTACAAACACATATTTATAATCGGTATTACCCAGCGCCAGATCGGTCAACGAATATAACCTGTCGTTATCAATACCGGAGGTACTATTGGAGCCAAAACCAGCCAGCTCCATCATTTGCGTAGCCCTTCTGTTTTGCACGTATGCATAATCATCACTCTCGTATTTCACTTTGATACGGCCGCCGGAAGGCAGCTTTATAGAATCCATCGTCCATGCCGCAGCGTTACTGGCAGCCAGCGCGCTATCCTGCAATGCGTAAGGATAGTCGGCGTTGGTGATGGCTTCGGTTGCTGCACCCGGGTTTTGCGCGGGATGTTTATAAGTACCCCATTTATCTACCGCATTGTTCTGATAGCGGGGATTGTTGTTATGATAAAAGAACTCGTATGGGTTGAGCTGCCCTTTCTTATTGTCATTATAAGTAAACCAGATCTTTTTCAGGGTAAGCTTACCCTGATCATCATACTGGCTGTTCACACCGCGGCATAACTCGTAGCTGTATTCAAAATGTACCGTTTTAATGGGTCTTGGGTTGCCGCCTTTGAGAAAATCTGCCTTTGAGTACAGATCGATCTGTTTCAGGCGTCTCGCTTTTCCTCTTTTCATTTTGCTGCCGCCTTCGCTGATCTCCAGCAGGTCGTCACGGTCTTCCAGGGTAAAGGTGGCGATCATGGTCTTTGACTCAATTGAATGCAGGTACCACATTTCTTTTTTACCGCTGATGTAATGGGCCTTATCATCACGCTTATATGTCTTCAAACCTTCGCTATAATTGGCGCTGTCGCTGTATGGCGCCCGCCATTCGAACGGGCTGGCAATACCTGCCGTTTTCGAATAATTGAATTTGACGGCATCGCCCAGGTCATCATCGCTGATGCCATTACCGGTTATATCAACATAGTCTGGCGACAGAATGCCAGTGAGCAGGAATGAATGGGCATAAGCCGGAATTTCCTGCCGGCTATAATAGCCATTTAGCCCCTTATCATTACCGGTGCTGTTTTCATCCGAAGAAAATTTCGTCATACCGGTTTGTTCACTAATGCGCTCGTCTTTCTTTTCTACAGAGAAGCTCACTTCTTTCTGCAGGATATTATATACAGGAATACCGTATATGTAACGGCGGCCATCGGGGTTCAATACGTCTATTTCTGAAATATGACTGCTTTTGCGGAAATTATTTATCCTGTTTTCTTTAGTGATCACCTCATCCACTATAGCAGTATCAAAAACACTGGGTTCATACAGGTATTTTTTATCAATTTGAAGTATGTTATCCCTGTCAAACTTCTTATTCTGCTCATCAGGTCTTCTCCATCCCAATTTAACATACGCAAACCCATTACCACCGAGTTCAATATAATCGATGCGTATTTTGTAAAAATGATCTTTTACCAGGTTAACCTTTTTCGTCATCCAGCTTGAACCTTTCTTTGGTGTCCAGTTGTCGAACAATAAGGTATCGTTCATCCACACGCGGCATTTGTCGTCTGACACTATTCCCAAATCATAAGTACCGGTCAGAGGCGCTTTAAGACGTCCCAGCCAGCGAACGGTAAAGTTGTCGTTCACAAAATTTTTATCGATCTTGATCCTTGGATATCCATCCTTGTCGAGCCAGAAGGGGGTCCAGCGCTCCCAATCATAATAAACATCCTGACCACTCTGGGCGCCTCTAAAGGCCTCTCCCCTGAATTCTGTATTCTTATAAAAATACCCAAGCAGGCCTGTTCCAAAGCCAACCGTATCACCCACGGAAATATCATCGCAATGCCGGGGGCCAAATTTGTTTATTTCATGATGGTATATGTACTTATCCAATCCCGAAACGGCTGCTTCTGCTGCAGTATGGTATGAAATAACCTGGGCACGTTTATCACGTTTGGTTCTTATCGCATTGTCTTTTGTAAGATCGATACTGCCTACCTTTTTCTTTTGATCATACCTGTTAAGGGTATTTGAAGCAATGATAGTTGGGCTGTTTGATCGTGGCTGCGCCAATGCCGGTGTTACCACGTCATCGCCACCAATAGCATCATAAAAAGCCGTTGTATTAATGGCTTTTTCGGCTGGATTACGAAAGTAAACCGCTTCGAAAAGTTTATCGCTTTTACGGAAGTTGATGGTATTACCAATGGTATTTTCCGCTTCCCAGGGACCGTTTTGGGTATAAGAATAGTTCCGGTTGAGGTCAACCCCGCCATGTACGGCATCGCCCAGGCCAATATCCAAACTAACTGCATCAGAACTTGTTTTACTCCGCATGCGGTGATCGGCAATAAAACCGATATCACTGCGATAGGGTCTGAAAGAACCACCGGTACCCTCACCCGAAATAGCAAATACATCATAGGTATATGCCGGTACGCCAATATGCGGCACGGCGGGTTTTTCGCGATAGAATAATTCTTTCTCCCGGTTAAAATCAGACAGTGCATCGCGGTTGCCCACCATGTTCTGGTAATTGAGATAACCATATACAGGCATAGCCACCGTCATATCCTCCGACGTTATATATTCCTTACCAAAATAACCGCTGATATAACCATTATAATGCACCCCTTTTATTTCGCCGCCTACTTTTAGCGTAAAGCTTTGATTAAAGTTGGTCATGGGCATGGTTACGGCTGGTACGGATGTTGGCCAGGCAAAGGAATACGACCCAAAGCTACCACCCCCGCTACCTAAACTTTTATCCTTCGCACCGTTCTCGCCTTTTTTCTTTGCCCAATGATTTCCATTAAGCCCCAGTTGTATCCCCCTGAGACCTGCGCGTGAATTATAAGGCGCCGCTACACTTACACCCACATCCCAGCCTTTTTCGCCACCATCATATTCGCGTTTCAGGCTGGCGCTTAAACTGGGCGCAATAGATACGCCTTCCTGTGAATTGTTGGTCAATGACAATCCGCCGCTCAAACTTCCAAAAGATTTTGAGCCTACATTTAAAGAAGCATTAAGGCCACGTTCAAAACCCCAGCCTTTATAGGTATTATGAAATATGCCGTAACTGGCGCCAATAGATCCTTTAGAAATACTCGCCGTAGAATCCTGTCCTTTTGATCCTTTAACGTTCGATAATCCAAATAACTCCATATCTCCCCCAAGTGTAACGCCAAAGGTCTTGTTGGGCTTTACCGATGTAACCTTTTTAATAGTATCAGCCCCGCCATTAAAATCATCCGGCACCCCGCGCATATTGCGCGTTATAGTGCCCGGGTTGATATTCCAGCCCAACCCTACCCAGCTTGCTTCTTCGTCCATGGTAATACCGCTGTGATAAGCGATGTTCACCGGGTAACCGCCCACATCGAGCAATGGTATGTTATAACTGAAATCGCCGGTAAAAAGGTCAACCATGTTGTTGCTGTTGACAGAACTGAACGACTGGCTCTCGGGTTGAGTTGGGCCGCCTATGAACGGCCGGTTGACCGCACGTTTGTCCAGCCTAACTACAGCGTTACTGGTATTATTCGTTTTCGATTGCGTTACTGGCAAATAAGTATTGCCGGTATCTGCACCGAACCCGAATGCCGGATAATGCATAATTCGTTTATATGGATCATAACGATTTCCTACCCGTCCGGCAATTGTCAGTTGAACAAATGAAATGCTCAACAGGAATAAGGCTATGTGCTTCTGGTACCTTAATGCTAAACTCAATATCATAGTTCGGGGAATATTATAGTTCTACTATTGTTATGCAAGTTCTTTATTTCAAATCCGCTCGCACTGTTTTCAATCGCCTACTTGTTCACTGTGAATTTTACCGTCCAGGTTTCATTTCGGCTGTTCGTAAACTTTAACAGGTAAACTTTACCTGATTGTATTTTCCTGTTATTACGCAACGGCACTTGTAATTGATTGGGACCAAACCGCAAAGCGAGGTCACCTTCCTGTACCACCGGGTTACCGGCTTCCTCAATACCGGTGATGGTATATTTTACCGCAGAATCAGCCGCTGCATTATCATAAGTTATACGCAGCACATTACCTGCTGTAGCGATCACGGCATCCTGTGCGCGTTTTACTTCTACGAACGGCGTTTCTATTACTTTGCCGGGCTCCGGTATTGTTTTCGTTACGCGGAACGTCCAGATATCGCTCAGGGCTACTGGTTTACCACTGTTCATGGCCACCACCCGCCAGGCATATACTTTGCCCGTATCCAGGGACCTTGTTGATGCCGGATAATTCCAGAAAAGGTCTTTCGTATACACCGAAGCGTTTAATGGTATATTCTGTTGTATGGCATCCGCTTTGCCCTGTCCGGGCAGTACTTCAACAATTACAATGGCATATCCCAGATCGTTGAATAAACCAATAGGCGTAGGCGGCAACCACGTGAATTGCGGGTAAGGCGTTATCAGGTTATCTTCATTGGCAGGTGTATTCAGCAGGGGCGAACTTAACGGGTCTACAATAACCGGAATACAATTTTCAACCAATGTGAAATTTCCCTTATCGGCGCTCACTACTGTATAACAGGCCAGGTAGCGGCCTGCAGGCAGCATGCCGTTGGGATCCATATCTACTTTTGCGGCAGGAATACTATAGGCATACTGAACCGGCGAAACATCCCGGGCCTGCAATTGCCGGGCGCCTTTACTCAAAGAAACGGGCGCAGTAGTGGCATTCATTACAGGCTGGTTCGTTTGCACATCGAGCAATACCAGGTTTACCCTAACCAGTTGTGTGGTATTGCCGGCGTTTACCAGCACCAGGTTCCATAACTGGTTCTTTACTAAAACGCCTGCCGGCGGCACCTGTAGCGTCATGCTTATCTGTGCATGCGATGTATACATAACACCCAATAACAGTAAACAAAACAGTATCCGATTTCTAAACATAATATCCTGTTCAAAATGTTTTAAAATAAGTTGCCCGGCCGGTATTGTTCGGCACAAGCTGTTTATTCATTCCGGGAATAAATCCCTTTTCGGCTGAAAATTGAATTTGTCCAACTTTAGGTATCTGTAACGAAGTCTCGGCAGAATAGCCCAGTTGCTCTATATTGAATTCCGTTTGATAATTATATTTTATACCACCCCCTACCGCTATATATTTATTGATATTGTACAACGCTTTTCCTTCCAGTGTATACAGCTTATAGTCCTGATTGAATGCGCCGGACGCATTGGCCTGCAGCGTCAGTTGCTGTATAAAGGCAGACTGGCTCAGCAACAGATTTTTTGTATTGAAATAAACAAAACCAGAATCGGTAGACCGGTTATAGAATTGTGTATACACCATTGCTGAATTCATCATCAACCGGTGTATACTATAAGAATGGGTCACATTACCGGTAAGGGTGTAAAAGAGATTTTCCTGGTAAAGTCCATCGCCCAGTTTTGTGATCTGGCTGCTGGGGAAATAACCAAGTGACACTACCGGCCATTTATTTTTCCGCAAAGTAGCCTGAACGCTTTTAAACACTGTGGTGCTTTTATACTGATTTCCAATGAAAGGATTACTGAAGTCGTTGGTATTGGCGCCCAGCGTCAATGCCAGTTGCCGTTTAAAAAACAATTGTTGTATACTGGCGCTCCAGGCGGTTTGGGCCGAACCATCGGTAAATGTGCTGAACGATTGAAAATTTGCGCCCAGCCTTTTAAAAGCGCCTCTTACCGTGGTTTGTGTTCCCGGGAAGAAAGCATCGGCCTTTAGAGAATAGGCTTCATTGTGACGATTGTTCAACTCAAGCATTTGTGATGGCAAACTGTTTTTACCCGATGAATCTTTTGCATATACCGGGTAAGACGACTTCGCCACCTCGGCCGTGAACATAATATTTTTTGTAAGCCGGTATGTTCCTTCGATAGTAAACCCCATTAAACCGGAAGATGGTATTTGCACCGGTATTGAATCGACTGTACCGGCATTGTATAGCTGCCGCCGGCCGCCAAACCAGGTAAATATTATATTATTGCCATCCTTCAATCCCCTTCCATAACGTAATACAGTAAGGTATTGATTGGACTGCTTAGGCCCTTTCACAATAAAATCACGAAAACGATAATCAACGCTACCCGTTGCCACGGCATAGTAGGCATCAGGGTTATATTCGGCCTGGAATCCATTGACGGAAATATTCTTTGCCGATAGTTCGGAATAATTCACCACCGATCGGCCAATGCCAAAAGAACGAATTGCCATTAACGTTTTATAACCTTTAGGAAGAATGGAATCACCGATCTGGTTCTCTTCCATGATCTCTTTCAGTTTCGCCGGGCTTTTAGCCTGCTCAATATCGCGGCATACTTTGTTGATTGTTTCCCGGGATTGTCCTTTGGCCGACTTGATCATTTGCTGCAAAACAACCACACGTGCACGTAACGAATCGGCCTGTTGTTTCTTTTGGTTATACTTTTGATAGATAGATAAAGAATCAAGCCTTAAACGGGCCAGTCCTGTATCTTTAACCGTGTTGGTATCCGGCGCCTGCAACTTAAGCGCTGCCTTTACAGAATCACGCCAGGCTTTTTCTCTTGCCTCCACCATCTTTTGAATAAGTCCGGGATTTTTAATCCATCCATCCAGCACTTTTAACTTCTTTATAGTAGCGTCCAGTTCATGCTGAAGACTGTCAGGCACTGCCGGAGAAGGCAAGGAAGCCATGAATTTTTCCCTTATCTGTGTTTTTATCTTTTGCGTAAATTGGGTATTGTTATAATTAAAATTGAGATCGGAAAAATTCCGGAACAATTTTGAATTGGTAAAGCGGTTAGTAAGATAGATCCGCATAGGGTACTGTCCCTTAACGGTTACATCGAGATACGTTTGCACCGTATGCTGGTATATATCCTGCTCGTTATATGGTGTATCTATATTCGAATAGTAATTAACATTGTACATTATATTGCCATGCACTTGCAGGAATGGGATTCGCTGAGGCTTTGCCGGTTCAGCCGGCTCCACCTTCTTTACCGGCTCTTTTACTACCGGCACATATATATAAGCATAAACAGGAACATTGACCACCGATTTACAATTGCGCTGTTCGGGTAACCACACGGAAGGTTCATCATCTTCCGGTTCAGCGATTGAATCAGCGGCTGCAAGCCGTTTAGGAACCAGTGTATCAACCGCATATATTGGTATACCTGCAACCGGTTTAACAGGCAGGTTATGCAGCACATTTTTAGTTGATGTAATAACGGTGTCCTTCACAGCGTTTATTTTATTCCTCGCATTTGACAAAAGCGGTTTGGCAAGCCTGTTGATATCAGGCTTTTGGAGCTGACTGTACGCTGTTAAACAGCTTAACAGCATAAGCAATATGGTACCTGGCCACTTTTGCAAATGAAAAGTTTAATTAGTTTTGAATTATTTTGTAAACCATTGCGAACCGTTGCTATATAACTCAATAAGTCCGTAATTGAGATTGATCACTTTGGAGGCAGTGCCATCAATTGTTCCACCAGCCGTTACATTTACTGTAATGTTGTAGGTAGCAGCAGTACCACTTTCATCTTTTATGATCAGGACTTTATTCGTCATACCTGAAGCACTAGGCAAGGTCACAATACGGGGTGCAGTAAGTGAGGTATAAGCAATCAGGTAGTCCGAGGGGAGTACCGAGTAACCGGCATCGTTTACTGCAGTACGATGTAATTGAGTAAGATTCCAACCTGACATTTTAACTACATTTCCATCGGAATCAATCGCAACAGGCTTATAATTTATCGTATCAGATTTGGAAAGAATATTGGGCATTTTAAGAGTATCACTGAGATAGGTAGTCCCACTTACTTGTAGTCTATTACCATTGTCTACACTCGTTCCTACCAATGTATTGTTTTGCATAATAACCACCTTGCTACTTAAAATAAGCCTGTGCTGTGGCCTGGTAGAAATAACAGCATCTGAAGGAATTGTCATAGGAGACCAGGCGTAATTAGATCCTGCTACCCCGAGTGTTAAAATATTAGCAAAATTTCCATTTGCAATCACAACGCTCGAATTTGTTGAGCTACTTAAAGCCCATACATCAAACCTGTTAATGGCTTTAATCGCGCCCACACTTCCTGTTTCAACTTCCATCTTCCACCTTCCATCTTCGGTGGAGGTACCCCATAAAAAATTGCCGCTATTGCTAATCCGACCTCGAAAAGCGCTATTTGAGTAAAAATCCATTGGATTATTGTCCATGGTTCCTATACTCCCGATTGTTCCGAATCTGTTTCCGCTCTGCAGCCAGGGATTCATTCGCAAGGTATCGCCCCCGATAAGAAAAGCACTATCACTCACTTTCTGATATATTTTTCTAAACTCCGTACGCCCCCTACCTTTATTATATAAAAAACCTGGAACGTTCTGCGTATGGTTCTCAATAATTAACTCAGCCGTATCACAGGTATTAGTGATCTTCACACTATCTGCCTTGATAGTGTAAACGTATTGAGCATAGATTACCTGGCTCGTACAAGAAAGTACAAGAAACAATAGAAAGCGATTCATAAACGCTATAGTTTTACAATTACAGAAAATAATCCCCTACTCCCGCAAAACGGGAGATTTAAACAATAAATAACCAAACATTATGACATTGTCCGTTCAGTCAGCAACGCTGATCGCTTCATTTAAATAATACTGGAAAATAAATAGACTGGGAAATGGGTAGAAAAGCGATAAGATTCTGTTTCCATACTACAAATCATAAACAGGTTTGGTTGGGTTATTGATATTTGTTTCCGGGTTCTTGTGGAGAGTGTTGCTATGATGCAAATATAGTATTCGAAATGATCCGCTAACAATTTTCCTGTTAGATTTTAGTTACCAAGTTAGACACA
>CBIHPC010000030.1:0-46784 GCA_966211305.1 uncultured Niastella sp. | reverse complement strand
CGGTACTGGCCATTGGTACATTCCTGGTAATTGTAAGAACGAAATGGGTGGGTAATGAAAGCGTGAAAACCAATAAAAATACGCAACAGGCCGAAGCTGCCGTAGCGGCCTGACGCTTTTCTGTATTTGGAATTTGTTGTTATTTTATAGAAAAAAATGGATGTTGAAATAATAGCAGAGATCCGAAAACAATATAATCCGGTTCAACCTTCCATTTTTTATGGTACAGATAACAGGGTGAGTTACACTGAACATCTGCCTGCTGCCCAACTTCAACCTTTTATATATTGTTACTGGCAACTGGTTGCTCCTACGCCTCTGGAGCAACCTTTTGTTTACAGGGTAGTTGCCGATGCATGTATGGATATTTATTTCGATATGCAGGACCCTGTTGAAAGTTATATAATGGGTTTTTGCAAACAGTATACTGAGTTTACGCTTCCCAAAACCTTTCATTATGCAGGGGTGCGTTTTCTGCCGGCAGCTTTCCCTTATTTATTTTCAGTCGATGGTAGTGAATTAAGCAACCGGTACGAAAAGCTGGATGTTGTACTTCCGCGGCTGGCAAAATATATCTCAGGTAATTTCCAGCCCGGATATACGGTGGAAAAATTAGTTGGGTTACTTGATTCGTTTTTTCTACACCGGATAAAAAAGTGCCCGCCTTCGACCGATCATCGGTTTATGGAGTCGGTGCTGCATATCCTGAAAAACGCAGGCACGCTTCAGGTTGAGAGCGATCTCAATACCGGGTTAAGCCCAAGGCAACTGCGCAGGCTTTTCAATTTCTACATTGGCGATACACCGAAGACTTTTTCACAGATCATCCGTTTTCAACAGTTATTGAAAGCGAAACCTTCTACACAATTATTGAAAAGTGAAAAGCTGTATTTCGATGCCGGCTATTACGACCAGTCGCATTTCATAAAAGCATTTAAGACCTTCTATGGTACTACACCTTCTAAATTAATGGGCAAGTAAGTCGGCTTAGTGCGGTTTTGTCCGTTTTTTACTATGTTTTCTTTTGACAGGGAGGGAAATTTGTAAAAAACGATGAGAGCCTTTTTTATTACGACCATACTGTTTGCCTTTGCAACAGTAGTTTTTTCTCAGAATTCATCAACCTCAAAAAATGGAAATAAAATGAAAATGAATGCGGGCATTATTACATCAAAACTGGAAGAGACTAAAAAGTTTTATACAGAAACACTTGGCTTTGGCATTACTTTTCAAAATGAATTTTATCTTTTGTTACACACGCCCGATAAGCAGGCTGAGTTAAGTTTTTTAATGCCTGATCATCCTTCGCAGCAGGCTTTGTTTCAGCCGGCATTTAGCGGTAAAGGAGTTTATCTTACCATTGAAGTGGAAAAAGTAGACGAATGGTATCAGCAATTGAAAAAGAAAGGGGTTGACATAAAGATCGATCTTAGGTCTGAACCCTGGGGCGACCGGCATTTTGCCATTCAGGACCCTAATGGTGTGGGCATCGACATCGTTACTTACACCCCACGGTAAATAAAAATACCCCGGCTGTCGGGCCGGGGCGTTTTTACGGCTATACTACTTTATGACCTAAGCATATCAAACACGAGGCACTTTATTATTCATGCCTTAAGAGTTTCCTGATCTTCGAGTGTTTTACAAATTTCTTCCATATGGGTATGGTCTGTTCCGCAACAGCCGCCAATTACCTTCAGTTCGGGGAGCAGTTGAAACAGTTGCATATACCCTTCCGCCAGCTGGCATTTATCGCCGGCATCGAGCGTATCCGATTCATCCAGTTCTGCATGGCTTTTAAGTGAAGCGTTGGCCCTTATTCCCCTGATCCTGATCTTCCAGTTACCGTTATTATCGAGCTGGTGCATGAAGTGTTGGGGATGGGCGCAATTGATCATATAATGTTCGGCATAAAAATCTGTTTCCCGGTCGGTTATTTCAATGGCTTCCTGAAGTAATTCACCACCGGGCAGGCGGCCATCGGTTTCTACTGTAAAAGAGATCACTACGGGTAAATGAAATGATCTGGCGGCCTGAATAATACCGATGGCTTCATCAATATAATTTATGGTAACGGCTGTTACCACATCGGCATCGGCCTGTACAAACGCCTTTATCTGCTCCAGGTGATATGCCCTCGCCTGTTCGGCGGTCATTTGGTTCTCCGCTTTATACCCATCGCCTCTTGGGCCAATATTGCCGCTTATTATTATATGCGGTAACGATTGTGAAAATGGCTGCGCCAGCTCCCGCATGAGTTTGATGGATTGTTTATTCAGCGCAAACAACTCATCGTGTGTGTATCCCAGTTTAAAACCCCAGTCGGAGCTGGCGCGCCAGGTAGGCGATTCCATTACAAACCCGAGGTTGTATTTTTCTGCCAGCGCCAGGTAGGGCTGATAATATTCCCTGAATGCATTTTTTCCTTCTTCCGTACGCAGCAATTCAAAAGCGGCAAATGAATGTAACGTAATGCCTTTGTGAAAGATCAGGGTAGTTTCCAGTCCACCGTCAGTGAGATAGTGCTTTTCGGGAAATACCACTGATGGATGAAGTTTGCTTTCCATCTTACATTAATTTTTTGGTTTAAGATAATTTTCTACGTTCCAGTTACCGATCTTATTGCCTAATTCCAATCCTGCTTCGCAGGCAAAACGGAAGTGAATTCCCGCTCTTACTCTTGAATCGGCATTCTCTTTTGCCGCCTGGCTAAAGCTGGTGAAGCTTCTTGTACTGCCTGCGGGGAATGCGGTGGGCGATGAAATAGTAAAGGCCGTATTATCGCCCAGTATTCTTGCCAGTACGGTGGCAGCCGCATTGCCCAATGCGCTGTGGGTCGATGGGTAGTCCTGCACCGGCGGAGCAGGTTCGGCAGATTGCCATTGCTGGTCGGCGGTAGTTTGGTCGTTGCCATCTGTTGCCGCATTGCGAATGGCGGTATAGGGGCGCCATAAATTATAATGGGCTTTGGCATCCCAGCCTGCGATGTACGCGTCGGCCAGCGACATATCAACCAATGCAAACAAACGGGCGGCTTCCAGTAAATTCAGTTTTTTATTGATGGCCGCGGTTCGTGCAACCCGGTTCCAGCCTGCTTCTGAAAACTCATACCAGAATTTTGAATAAGCCGTTTGATCTGCCGAGCGTGTGGCGCTGTTAAGCATGCCTGTTTCTTTTACCTCGTTGAAGGCGGTTGCATAGGCCGTGCTGTTCAATGCCGGCGGCGGCGAGGAACGAAACTGATCTTTCTTTTGCAAGCCAAACAGTTTCACATTTTCCCAATAAGGCGCAAAACAAAAATCGAATGGCGGTACGGTCTGGTATCTTCCCGGAATATCCGATACCGGTACCGGCGCAAAGGGATTGCCTTCAGAGCCATCGTTTGATCGTGCGGCAATAACGGCCTGCGCTGCATCCTTTCCCAGTTTTATGCCCCTGTTCTTAGCATCGCCTTCCGGAACGGTTGAAAGCGATTGCTGTAAGGCAGAGTCAAGAAAGCTTTTTCTGCCGGGGATCTCCTGTACCAGTACAGTATGGGCGGCGGATGCAGCCGCTGCAATGGCATCGGCGCCGGCATCCTGGCCGGTAAATATATAGGTACTGTATTTCGGGTGAACGGCATTAAGGGCATCATGCATGGCAATATGCACCATGGCATTCAGGCGGGAGGCCATCAACGAATGCTGATAAGCTACGCCGCCAAAACCTTCATAGGCCACCTCGTCCCATTTCAGGATCACATCATTGGGCAGGTTTTTAACAGGGTCTGCAGGATAGCTATTTCTTGAACAGGAAACCATAACCAGGGAGCTTGTAACAGTAAGCATCAGCCATGTTTTTCTTAAGTGCTTCATTTTTTGATTGTATTTATAACCTATGAAGCGTAAGTTGATGCCTTACAATGTGAGGGCGGAGCCTTACGAAGTGACCCAGTTCACTTCCCGGTCGGGTTGGTACGAACAAAGGATGCCCGTTTTAATGGCATTGGAAAGGTGAGCGCCCAGTAACGGGTGGTGTTGTTCAATGCGGGCAATGGCATTTCGTATGCGCCAGGTAATAGCGGAACGGGCTTTCTCAACGGTGCCGCCGGTTTCGCGGGTTTTGCCTTTCAATCCCAGCGACCGGGATAAATGTTCAACCAGCTGGTCGTATTCTTGCTGTAGTTTTTCTGCATTAACAAAATCACTGGTATTCTCTGCTTCCTGTATGTCGTTTTGCAGTTCGAGGATCTTTTGCTGGTATTTTTTGCGGGCTTTTTCGTCGATCAGTTTTTCGCCCTGGTCATTGATGCTGCTTCCCATCATTTCAGCACAGTGGAACAGGTGTCGCGGCTCGAGAAGCATTTTCTGAATATCATAAAAACCCTTCAACTCCTGCATTTGCACAGTGGCGCCGTCATAAGAAAGCTTCCAGGCGCCTGTTTCTTTTAGAAAATGATTCGCTTTTGCCGTTTGCGGGTTTTGCTTTGGCGCAGGTTCGGGCGCTTTTTCAAAATGTCCGTTGCTGATATGTTTTAGAAAATCGTCAAGATTGGTTTTGTACCGGTAGGGATTGATCTTCCAGATCCAATCAATGGCTTCCTGCCAGGTAAAGTCTTTGCCTTTGCTGATGAGCCTGCGATAATTTTCCAGGTATAAATTCCAGAAATGGTGCATGCGGTCAGGCTGCTGCAGGTAATAATATATGGCCGCATAATAAGCGTCGGCATCGGCAATTTTCGCTTTCTGGTTGGGCTGGATAAGTGAAGCCGCTTTTTCAAAATCACCCGTTGAAAAATAGATAAATACGCCGTATAAAAAATAACTGTCTGCATTGAATGGGGTCAGCTGCAAAGCCTTTTCATAAATAGCCACCGCTTCCTTTTCTTTACCCAGCAAAAGAAAGCCAAGGGCTATTTGCATATGGGTATCGGGGTCGTTGGGGTTCAGTTGCAATGATTTTCTGAAATAGAATTCAGCGGTATCGTAGGAGTTTTCATAAAGAAATATCTTACCCAATACCAGTGCGGCAATATAATTCTGGTCATCCAGCTCTATTGCTTTTTGCGCCCACTCATACGCGCCGGTGCGCGATATATCCCAACGTTCCCATAACTGGCAGCTCCATTCATTAAAATACGTGAGCGACATGCCTGTATATGCCAGTGAGTAATCGGGTTGTATCTCAAGCGCTTTTTGAAAATGTTCGCGGGCCAGCAGATCGCTTTCAACAGAACCTTTTTTCACCTCTTCCATTCCATACAACCAATGCTCGTAAGCCTTGAATTCTACCCTGGGTCTTTTTCGCATGGCTGATAGCAGGTCGTTATTGATCTGTTGTTGCAGTATACCTACTACGGCTGCCAGCAGGTTGTCCTGCATTTCATGCAAACCAGACAGGCTTCCTTCCAGTCGGTTGCCCCATACCATGTGCCGGCTGCTGCTGTTATATAGTTGTACATTGATCCTTACCAGTTCTTTTTCACAGCGAAAAGTGCCCTGAATAAAATAATCTGTTTTTGCGGAATCGAATAGTTTCGAGGCAGACACATCGGCTTCGAGGTCCTGTACCGGCAGGTTGATAACGCGGAACTGGCGAAAGCGCGACAGCTCGGTGATAAGATCGGTGCTAAAGGCGCGGCAGAAGATGCCAAGTTCTTTTTGTAAAGAAAGGTCCTCGAATGGAAAGATCGTAAGTGTAATATGGTCGGTAGCCTGCATTCCAAACCTCGATTGGAAATGCAAAAGTATTTCTAATTGTGAAAACGGCCAATACCACTAACCGGCCCTTTTCATCTGAAAATATTTATTGAATGTTGGCCAGATGGACGTTTCATGAATTTTTCTTACCGGCTTATACGGGGCCGGCCGGTTACTTTTTGGGGGCGTTTGAAAAAACCGGTCCAAACGAAGAAGGCCGCAAAAAACCACATGAACAGGGCAACCACCAGGTTGCTATGGTCTGCGGTATAATTCACCGGCATCATATCATTCTCTTCGCTGTTATAGAGCACCTTAAATGTATCGTTGGGTTTAAGCTTTTGATAATCTTCTTCTTCTACCGGTATTTCTCTATGTTCATTTTGAAATTGAACGGTAGCTTCGTAATAATAGAACCAGTTGGATCTTTTTGACCGGGCATGGGAATCGGTTCCAAGCACGGTAACCGTTTCTACCCGGCTATTGTTCTTTATTTTTTTATAGTACTGGTAATATTGCCAGCCATTGCAGGTAAAATACAAAGCGCCAATAACGACAAGTCCGGCAACTATCAAACGGCCGGGGCCCTGCAGCAGGGGTATGTTTATAACGCTGGTTATCATTCCGGTCACTACCAGTATAAAAACTGTAAATAAGGTCAGGCTGAGGAGCAGCCATTTTTGCCCCTCGCTCCATCGGCCGGTAAATGAGAACGAGATCAGCCGCGAATGGCCGGACGGTTTATTAAAATGGATCTGTTTATTCGATTGCCGGAAAGCATCCAGCGCCGGGTGGTATAATAAAGTTACCCGGTCGCCCTCATTGATCGAGCCGGAATCCTGGATATAGCGGGCCGTGTATGAACGGTTATTGTAATTAAATGTAATGTAAACATTGTTAGAAAACTGGTCGTACCAGGCCCGGTTTTGCCGGTCGGTAGAAGTTACCAGAACTGAAACGGGTTGCCCCGCCGTTTTAAACTGTTGAAGCTGTTTTTCATTCTGATATAATTGCCAACTGCCCCAGGCAAGGATGCCTGTAATGGCGGCAAACAGGAGCATCGTAACCAACCCGAGGAAATTCCTGACAGATGAAAAAAATCCTTTAAGCATTCTTTTTTAATAGCTAAAGATGAAAAAAATCAAACTGTAAACCGATAGCTCAAATGGGGCAATTCAATATTGTGATCTCATTTTTTTCAATATTTTTCGCGGAAATAACGTTGTAGTAATGTTGTTTTTATAAAACGTTGTATTCATATAAAGTACGTAGATAAATTCAGGCTGTTAAAAATCCAAACCATGACAAAAGTTGAAGGGCTGCATACCCTGGTAAGGACTTACTGTATAAATGCGATCGCATTCTGGAAAAAAGAGTACGCTGAAAAACGCACCGGTTCAGATTTCCCCGAGTACACCTATTCCGATTCTGATTATAATTTATTTCCCCGCTATAATGCCGTCGATGCCATTTTAAAAGGCGTTGAATTGATCGTGCCCGGAGAGTATAATGATTTTAAAACCCTGAAAAGGGATATCATCGGGGCCGGACTGCAGAATGAAACGGCGTTCACCAGTAATCCCGATAACGAAATAGAAGAGAACGCCATTCAGGATGAACGAAAAAAGTTTAAATTGTATGTTGAGGCATTAAAGGAACCGGAAGTAAAGAATGTGCAGCCGTTGCCGTTGCGCCGGAGGCTTAAAAGCGGTGAAAAGCTTACCGTTCGCCAGATGTTGCAGGAAGTGTGGGGGTACGATGGCGACTATTGGGAGCCGTTGGGTAAAAAAAGCCCTCGTGAAACGGTCTTTCTGCTTTCAAAATATATTACCGATGGCGACCGTTCTTTTATAAGGGAACTGCTCGCTAAAAAAGGCGTCAGGCATTTGTATGAAGTGAACGACACGGGCGACGATTATGAAACCGACATCGAAAGTTTCAGCGCATCGTATCACGATCATGAGGTTATGTATTTTGATGAAACATATAAATGGGCCATTTATGCCTCACATGAAGAAACGATTACATTTGGTGGCGACTGGCTGATAAACAGTATTAAAGAAAGGTTTAAAGACAGGCTGGAACTGCTTAACGGCTGGAATTAACCTAACTCCAATATCCGATGAATAAAGTAAAATTAAAATTCCTTGACCGGGCAATTGTACGCCCCGGCGGCTGGATGGTGTTTTCAAAAAGCGATGCCATAGAATTTATTGATGCCTGCAAAAAAGAGCATATCCCGATACTGGGGATCGATGGGTTTTATATCGATGAAGAACATATTCTACCCGCTATAGCCAATAGTATTGACTATACTGCAGGCGATGCCGATGACAATAAACATGAAGAAGCCATCAGTTTTCTATTAGACCAGGATGAGTCGATGTACTTTGAAATAGTTACTGCCGATGTTGCCTGATCGCCCGGTGTTGTATGGTCATGTGAATAAATATTAATAATCCTTTAGATTTTTGTGGCTTGAAATTCGCAGTAAGTGCGGCGATCAACCGTATAAGTATGAAACATCTTGTGGCCCTTGCCCTTTTGTTCAGTTTAGTCGTAGATGCCAGTTCCGTTCATTCAAAAGTCGCGGTTAAAAAGCCATATACTTTTGCGGCAGCGCCGGCCAGCAACAAAGGCATGGCCGATGAGATACTTAAATACATAAACGATTATCGCAGAAAAAAAGGGTTGCCCGCGTTGTCGATGAACGCTTCCATAAACGCTGAAGCCCAACGGCACAGTGAAAATATGGCAGCGCGCCGCACCTCTTTTAGCCATAATGGATTCCAGGGCCGCATAAAGAGAATTTCATCTTCGCTGAACGGCGGTATTGGTAATGCTGCGGAAAATGTAGCGATGGGTAGTACTTCGGCCCGGGATGTAGTGAACGAATGGCTAACAAGCCCCATGCATAAAAAGAATATCGAAGGCCATTACAATCTTACCGGTATTGGCGTTGCGCCCGATAAAAAAGGCGTTTTATATTTTACTCAAATCTTTATTGATAATTAAATAAGAAAGGTGAGCCGTTCCGGAAGAGCGACCCACCTTGGGAAGTAAGCGCATTCAATTACCAGGGTGAGGACACCCACCCAAAGGAAATCAATCTTTCAGATAAGCACTCGTAAGCGAGTGTTTTGCTTTTAAAAGATCTTTCGGTGTACCTTCAAATAAAACCTGCCCGCCTTTATGCCCACCTTCGGGCCCCATATCGATGATCCAATCGGCGTTTTTGATAATACTAATATTATGTTCAATGATGATTACGGTATTACCGGTATCAACCAGCCGGTTGATGATCGCCAGCAAATGCCCGATGTCTGACATATGCAGGCCGGTGGTAGGTTCATCCATTACGTAAATGCTTCCTTTTTTATGCAGTTCACTGGCCAGTTTTATGCGCTGGCATTCGCCGCCCGATAATGTGCTCAACGGCTGGCCAAGCGTAAGGTAATCGAGCCCTACATCACTCATCGCCTGCAATTTTTTCTGAATCTCCTTTTGTTTGAAAAACTCAAGGGCGTCCTGCACCGTTAAGTTCAACACATCGGCTATTGATTTACCGTTGAGCTGGTAAGCCAGTACTTCTTCTTTAAACCGTTTGCCTTCACAAATTTCGCAAGGCGTTTTAATGCCATCGAGAAAGGCCAGATCGGTATACACAACGCCTGCACCCTGGCAGTTTTCACACGCGCCCTGCGAGTTGAAGCTGAACAGGGAGGCGCTTACATTGTTGGCCGCGGCAAATGCTTTTCTTACATCATCCATTATGCCGGTATAGGTGGCGGGGTTGGAACGGCTGGTGGTGCCAACGGCAGACTGATCGATCACGATCGCTTCTTCATGCTGTTTTAAGAATACATGATGTATAAGCGAACTTTTGCCCGAACCGGCTACGCCGGTCACCACAGTGAGCACACCTTTTGGTATATTTACATTCACATTCTGCAGATTGTTTACTTTGGCTTTTTTTACAGGTAAAACGCCCGCCGGTTTTCTGAAGCTGTCTTTAATGGGAATGGTTTGTTTCATAAACCGGCCGGTAAGCGTTTGCGCTTTCAGCAGGTTGGTAAAACTTCCTTCAAAAACAATATGGCCGCCTTTGTTGCCTGCATGCGGGCCAACGTCCACAATATGGTCGGCGATCTTTATCACATCGGGGTCGTGCTCCACTACAATAACCGTATTGCCTTTGTCGCGCAGCTTTTTCAGCAGGTCGTTCAGGCGATGCACATCGCGCGGGTGCAAACCAACGCTGGGCTCATCGAAAATGTACATTACATCTATAAGGCTGCTGCTAAGGTGCTTCACCATTTTTATACGCTGCGATTCCCCGCCCGATAAAGTGCTGGTTTCGCGGTCGAGGCTCAGGTAATCGAGACCGATATCAACCAGGTGTTGCAACCTTTCACGGAGTGTTTTTAACATGGGCGCGGCTACCGGGTCGGTAATGCTATTCAATGCATCGATGAGCTCGGTAATTTCCATGGCCGACAGCTCGGCGATATTTTTTTTATTGATCCTGCAGTTCAATGCCGCCTGGCTCAACCGGGCGCCCCTGCACAAAGGACATGGTCCCATGCCTATATAAGGCGCTACTTTCTTTTGTGTTCGTTCGGAAAGCGTTTTCAGATCGCGTTTAATATAGGCCTTGGTGAATTTTTCAATGATGCCCATGTACGTGACATTGATAATGCCGCCGCCAAACTGCATTTTTACTTTTTGCGGTTTGCTATGCAACAACAGGTCCATTTCTTCGGCGGTGTAGTCGCGCAGTTTTTTATTTACATCGAAAAAGCCGGAGCTGGAATACATGGCAATTTCCCAGGATGCAAAAACCGGCACCTGTACGGCGCCTTCCTTTAGCGATTTATCCAGATCAAGAAATGATTCCGCTTTAACACCCATCTTTTTTCCCAACCCGCTGCACTCGGGGCACATACCCTGCGGATCGTTAAAGGAGAAGGCATTGGAATAACCAACATGCGGTTGCCCTACCCGTGAGTACAGCAATCGCAGCACGGGCGCAATATCGGTAATAGTACCAACGGTGGAAGTTGATCCGCCACCCAGCCTCTTCTGATCTACCACAATGGCCATGCTTAAATTTTCGATGGCCTCTGCCTGTGGCGGGGCATACCGTGGCAGGAAGTTCCGCACAAACATGCTGAAGTTTTCGTACAGCTGGCGCTGGGCTTCGGTAGCAATGGTATCAAATACTATGGAAGATTTTCCTGAACCGGATACACCGGTAAATATGGTGATCTTTCGTTTCGGGATCTGCAGGGAAACATTTCTGAGATTGTTCTCCCTTGCACCCCTGATTTCAATAAATTCCTGTTGCATGGTTTATATTGACTTCTATAAATGGTGTAACAATTATTCGGGCAGGGCTTAAAAGGAAAAAGGGGATGTAATTTCGGGAAAAATATTTTCCTGCACTTGTACGGAAACGACAAGTTATAAAAAAAAGGAGACCGGGGCGGAATTTGCCAGCCTGAAGGAATTTTTAAAGGAAAAGCCTTGCTATCAGCCTCGGCTTAAATTATTAAATCATTATCATCGCAGCAAGGCCTGCCACCGATTAGCATCTGCGGGTAAAAATTCGGAAATTTGATAAATAATCATAAATTCGAATCGACCAACTAATTGTACGGTGTTACATCCCTTGACAGATAATGGTATGCTACAGGCGATTGCGCAGGATGACGAACGCGCGTTCAGCAGCCTGTTCTATGAGTATCACCAGCAACTGGGTGGTTTTGTTTTCTCCGTTACCCGCTCGAAAGAACTCACCGAAGAGATCATTCAGGACGTTTTTGTAAAACTGTGGGAAAACCGCAAAGAATTACCTGCTATAAAAAATTTCAGCGCCTGGCTTTTTATTACTACCCGCAATCATACGCTGAATGCCATCAGAAAACTGGTGCAGGAAAGAGAAAAACAATCTGCGCTTGCCCATCATTACGCACAATCGGAAGAGAACGAACCGGTACCTGAAACCGATCCTTACGCCCTGCTCGACAATGCAGTAGATCAGTTGCCACAACAACAAAAGAAGGTTTACCTGTTGCGGCAGCAGGGGCTCAAAAATGCAGATGTAGCCTTTCAACTCGATCTCTCGGTTAACTCGGTAAAAAAATACCAGCAATGGGCTATGCAAACGATTGTGAAGCTCATCAAAGCAGGACCTTCCTCGGGGTTGATCATACTTTTTTCAAAATTTCTTTAATTTTTTTCTTTTTTCATATCTCCCTTTTTCTCCTTTTTGTGTCTTTAATTTATAAAAGCGTAGTGTCCGGCACTACAAGAATCTTTTATCATGGCTAACTCAAGGCTCGATACGCTTATAGAACGCTTCCATAATAAAACGATCAGCGAAGCTGAACATGCAGAGCTCCTGAACCTGCTTGCTCAAAACGAGCATGCGCGTACAGCCCGTCAATTTTTCAGGGATGTGATGGAAAACCAGCCCGGTAATGCCCAATATTTTAAACAGTCCGATAGCGAGGCTTTGTTGGCATCGGTACAATCGAAGATCGATATTACGAAACAACGGCCGGTAGTACGTATGTCGCCTTTTTGGAAATGGGCCGGTATTGCAGCGGCCGCCTGTGTAGTGATAATAGCCGGCGTATGGTTATTACAACCTGCTGCCACATCAACTGTGAAGCCGGTTGTTCAAAACAAAACGAGCGTTCCCGACCTGTTGCCCGGCAGGAAAAACAAGGCCGTGCTGATACTGGCCGATAATAAACAGATCGTACTCGATTCAACCGGCACAGGCATGTTGAGTATGCAGGGAAACGCCGAAGTTAGAAAAAGCGGGAACGGGCAGATCATTTACGAAAGCGGCAACGGATTGAATACCTCAAACGAAACGGTATATAATATTCTCGAAGTTCCGAACGGCGGCGAATATGAACTCGTATTATCAGATGGCAGTAAAGTGTGGCTTAATTCCGCCTCACGGATAAAATTTCCGGTTAATTTCTCAGGTAATACAAGAGATGTTGAATTGAGCGGAGAAGCCTACTTTGAAATTGCAAAAGACAGGGCCCGGCCATTCAAAGTACATTTTAAAACATCAACGGTAGAAGTGCTGGGTACGCACTTTAATGTGAATTCATACGACAACGAACCCGCGCAGGCAGTTACGTTGCTGGAAGGGTCGGTTAAAGTTGCCAGTTTGCAGGAAGCGGAAATAATAAAACCCGGGCAGCAGGCGGTGTTGGGTAATAAAAATAAAATGAAGATAAAACAGGTTGATGTGGAAGAGGCGGTTGCCTGGAAGAACGGCTATTTTATTTTCGTTGATGAAGATATCAAAAGCATTATGCGCAAGCTGGCGCGCTGGTACGATTTTACGCCGGAATACCTGGGTGATATTAGCGAAGAACAATTTGGGGGTATGATCTCCAAATTCAGGAATATTTCAGACGTACTAAAAATGTTTGAATCTACCGGTACCATTCATTTCAAAATAATTCCGGGGGATAGTTCAGGCAAAGGAAAGAAGATCATCATCACCAGGTAATTTAAACTAAACCTTCCTGTTGAATATTGGGCCGGCGGTGCTGTATGCATTGCCCGGGTAACTATTCGCTTTTCAAAAAACAAACCGGTAAAACTTTATTTATATAAATAACTAACTGAAGGTATATGATATTTTATACAGGTCATCAACGTATAAAAAAGCATCCCGTTTGCTGTAAACAAAAATTAATTGCAGGAATGGTTTGGGGTATGCTCATGCTGCAATTGCATACAACTGCATTTGCGCAAAAAATAACCATCAACGAGCGCAATAAACCATTGACAGATATTTTCAGGGAAATAAGACGGCAAAGCGGGCTCGATTTTGTTTACAATGTAAAAGCTGTGAAAAAAACAGGCAATATTTCAGTCAACATGACCAACGCCGATGTGTCTGCTGTTTTGAATGCCTGTTTGTCCGGCTCCAATCTTTCTTTCGAAATAAGCAATAAAGGCATCATTATAAAAGAGGCGGTTAAAAAAGCGGAAGAAAAGTCAAAAGAAAAGGAAACGCTGCCGCCGGTAAATATAAAAGGAAAAGTTACCGATAGCAAAGGAACGCCGCTTGCGGGCGCCACAGTTAGGACCCGTCAATCGAATCGCACAACGGTGACGAACGAAAATGGTGAATTCGAGTTAACCAATATCGATGATAACGATGTGGTGATCATTTCATACACCGGGTATGTTACCAAAGAACTGCCGGCATCCAGCGCTTCATTTGCGGTGGCCCTTACTGAATTTATGCAGAACATGAGCGAGGTAGTGATAGTAGGGTATGGCACAACAAAAAAACTCAACCTTACCGGCGCCGTTTCGCAGATTGGCGGTGAGGCCATCAACCAACGGCCTACTTCAAATGTCGTTAACTCATTACAGGGTTTGCTGCCGGGGTTGAACATCCAGTCGAATAATGGTAACCCCGGCGAAACCCCGGAGATAAATATTCGTGGTTTCAATTCCATCAATGGCGGTTCGCCGCTTGTGCTCATCGATGGAATACAGGGAAGCATCGACCGCCTTAATCCCATGGATGTGGAGAGCGTTACCGTGCTGAAAGATGCGGCGTCAGCAGCCATCTATGGCGCCCGTGGTGCATTTGGCGTAATCCTTATCACTACAAAAAAAGGAAAGGAAGGGAAAACACAGATCAATTACACCAATAACTTTGGCCAAACCCGGCCTACCAACCGCACCGACTTTATTTCGAACCCATATGATTACGGGAAAACCGTTGATGCCGCCTTGTATGGTTACAACGGAACAACCTATACCGGCTATACCGATGCCGACTATGAAAAATTACAAAAAGTGATCTCGGGTGAACTGGAGCCATTCAGGGAGCTGCAGCCCAACGGCAGTTATAAATTCTTTTACAACACAAACTGGTACGATTACCTGTTCAGGAAATGGCAGGCTTCCAGCAGTCACAACCTTTCGCTGTCGGGTGGTACGGAAAAAATGCAGGGTTATCTTTCCGCCAGGATCTATGAAACCCAAAGCATTCAGAACATCGATGATGCCAAACTCAAAAAGTACAATCTCAAAGGCAATCTGAAGTTTAAAGTGAATAATTGGATCGAGATCAGTAACAACACGCAGTTAAGCTCAGATGATCAGTTGGAATTTGCCGGCGCCAAATCGGGCTACGGTGGTTTGTGGAGCAACACCACCTGGTATTTTCTTTTTCCCTTTTATCCCACGGAGATCGATGGCAAACCGTTCGACTTTTTTGCCAGCGGTGCCCAGGGCGCCCTTCGCGACAGATCGAACTATATAAAATTGCATCGTGAGCAGCTGGTGAATACGATCAGTGGAAAGATCACACCATTTAAAGATCTGCAGTTCAATATCGACTACAGCAATACCATCAATCAACTGGCGCGCACCACACGGCTAAACCAGTTCTCTTACCTGAGCGGCGAAAAAGTGCTGCTGCAAACAGGTGGTGTAAACAGGTTGACGGAAGAACGCGATCGCAGTTATTACAATGCATTGAACATTTATGGTACGTATTCGAAAAGCCTGAAAGATCATAACCTGAAGTTGTTGTTAGGCTATAACCAGGAGGAAGTGACCTCTGACCAGGTTACCGGTGAACAGGGTAACCTGCTGGCCAACAATCTCGCCAGTCTTAACCTTGGTACCGATCTGTTACGCGCCACCGGTGAAGGCTACACCTGGGGTATACAGGGATTTTTTGGTAGGTTCAATTATGACTATAAGAGCCGCTACCTGCTTGAAGTGAATACCCGGTACGATGGTTCATCCAAATTCCCTGAGAATAGCCGCTGGGGCTTTTTCCCTTCCGTTTCAGCCGGCTGGTACATTAGCCGTGAAAAGTTTTATGAGCCGCTTAAAGAAATAATAAGTTCATTCAAGCTGAGGACTTCGTATGGTAAACTAGGTAATCAGAATATCGCGGACAACACCTTCCGGCAGCTCCTGGCAACGGGTCAAACCAGTTGGTTGATCAACGGTGCAAAGGCAAATTTTGTAGGAGCTCCGTTACCCCTGCCTAAGGTAGTGAGCTGGGAAAATACCCGTACGGCCAATTTCGGGGCAGACCTGGGTTTCTTCAATG
Organism: uncultured Niastella sp.; assembly: GCA_966211305.1. GTDB lineage: Bacteria > Bacteroidota > Bacteroidia > Chitinophagales > Chitinophagaceae > Niastella. The sequence goes on along the minus strand of CBIHPC010000030.1, from coordinate 30,983 downwards.
ACCGCTTAACCGCATCGTTTGACTATTTCGAAAAAAATGTGGAGGACATGTACCTGCCGGGCGAACCCCTGCCTTCTGTGTTTGGCGCTAATGAACCCAGTGAAAATATCGGCAGTTTGCGTAACCGGGGTTTTGAGCTGAGTGTTGGCTATAATAACAACTTCCAGGTGTTTGGCAGTCCGCTCCGTTTTCGCGCAACCGCCAGCGTTTACAACTTTGTAGGCGTTATTACCAAATATCCCAACCCCAATGGCTTAATGAACACCTATTGGGAAGGGCAGAAGCTGGGAACCATTTATGGTTACAAAATAGACGGACAATTTCAAAGCGATAAAGAAGCGAAGGATTACCAGAACAGTTTCATTAATCCCAGCACCAGTCTTGGCCAGGTATATAACTACGAGATCAACATTGTTCAAAATACCGAATGGAAAGGGTTGCGTGCCGGCGATGTCAAGTACCTCGATCTGAATAACGATGGCGCTATCAATAAAGGAAAGAACACACTCGACGATCATGGCGACTGGGCGCCTATAGGTAACGCCATGCCGCAGTGCCCGTTTGGATTTACCTTCAGCGCCGACTGGAAGAATTTCGATTTGTCGATAGCAGGAACCGGTGTGGCAAAACAGGATTGGTACCCCTCGGGCGATATCTATTGGGGGCCTTACGAACGGCCTTATTTATCGTTCATCAGAAAAGACCTGGTAAGCAGGGCCTGGACGCCTGAGCATCCAAAGAACAGGTATCCGCAAATTAACCGTGGTTATGCCGCCCTTAATTCCAGCGGCCTGCGTTCACTGGGCGAAACCAACGATTACTATCTAACCAATGTAGGGTTCCTGAGAATCAAGAACCTGACGATCGGTTATACATTATCAGAGCGGTTGACTAAACGTGCGCAGATCCAAAGATTGCGGGTATACTTCAGCGGGGAGAATATTTTAACCTGGAGCTTTGGCGGGTTAACCAGGTATCTCGATCCTGAAATGGCCGGCGCCGGTGTTAATTATTCAAACCCTAAAAGCGCCGTAACCCGGGGCAGGGCTGAGGACTATCCTATCGGAAAGATCTTTTCAGCCGGCGTCAACCTTACACTCTAATTCATGAACTCAAAAGAAATGGCAATGAAACGCATATTCATAATACCGGCAATAATTGCTGCACTTTATATAACCAGCTGTAACAAAAGCGATATTCTCGATAAAACATCGGTTGATAGTATCGATGCAGATAAATTCTTCAACACGGCTACCGACCTGCAGGCTTATACCAATGGATTTTATGAGATGCTGCCTACTACCATGGTATATACCGATGATGCCAACAGCGACAATATCATTCAGCTTACAGTAAGCGACCGCGTAAAAGGCGCGCGTATAGTGCCGGCTGCCAGCTCATCAACTGTTTGGTCATGGACCGATCTTCGGAAAATAAATTATTTCCTCGAACATTATGAGAAATGCCCCGATGAAGCTGCAAAGAAGAAGTACGGGGGCATCGCCCGGTTCTTCAGAGCTTTCTTCTATTACGACAAAATAAAAACCTATGGCGATGTACCCTTTTACAATAAGGTGCTCACGGCAAACGATCCCGACCTGTTCAAAGCCCGCGATTCGCGCAAACTGGTAATGGACTCGGTGCTCGCTGATATTAATTATGCGGTAGCGAATATTCCAAAGGAAGTGCAACTGAACCAGATCACAAAGTATACGGCACTATTACTAAAGGCACGTATTTGTTTGTTTGAAGGAGCCTTTAGAAAATACCACGCACTGGGCGACCATGATAAATTTTTGGAAGAAGCCGCTACTGCAGCCAATGAGTTGATAACTTCCGGTGCGTATAAGCTGTTCACCACAGGCGGTGTAAATGCATCGTACCGCGAATTGTTTGCCCGCAACGACCAGGATGCCACCGAAACGATCCTGGCACGGGACTTTAGCGCTACGTTTACCCGTCACGGGCTGAGTTACCTGATGGTAGCGCCTACTGCCGGCGTATATGGTATTCCGAAAGACATGATCGACAGCTATCTGATGAAGGACGGCAGCCGGTTTACCGACCAGCCGGATTATCAAACAAAAGGTTTTTATGAAGAAATGCAGAACCGCGATCCGCGTTTGACACAAACCACACCTGGTCCGGATTTCACGGCCTATAAAGAAACAACCCGCGAGCCGGTCAACCTTGGCATTACCACCACCGGTTACCGGGTGATAAAAGCGCTGGCCACCCGCGACCAGTGGGGAGCATCCAATTCTTACAACGACATTATCATCTTCAGGTATGCCGAAGCATTGCTGATAATGGCCGAAGCAAAGGCAGAGCTGGGAACACTCACGCAAACCGATTTGGATAAAACCATAAACTTACTGCGTGCAAGGGCCGGTATGCCCAACCTGAACCTGGCGGTGGCAAACAGCAATCCTGATCCATACCTCGAGTCATGGTATCCCAACATCAAACTTGGTAATGCTGCCAATAAAGGGGTGCTGCTGGAGATCAGGCGCGAACGGCGTATAGAAATGTTCAACGAAGGATTGCGCTGGGATGACCTCATGCGCTGGAAAGAAGGATTGAAACTCGAAAAGCCAATGGTGGGTATGTATTTCCCGGGACTGGGCGCTTTTGATTTCAATAATGATGGAAAGGCCGATGTGTTTTTACATGCGGGCAATGCCAGTGGCGCTCCCGCTGGTACAACCAGTATCATTAATGTCAATCAAAAGCGTTTAAGCAATACTACATCGGGCAACTTTAATCCGTTGTACAGCACCCCACGCAAATTCAGGGAAGAGCGCGATTATTATTACCCGCTGCCGACAGAAGATTTAACCCTTAACACTAATCTGAAGCAGAATCCTTACTGGGATTAATTCCTTAACCATATTACTTATTTACTATGAGAAAAACTATCTCACTGGGCATGCTATGCACTATGGCGTGGGCTAACGGCATGTGTCAATACACGCTTGACTCTACCCGCCGGATGTCGCCGGGCGTTGTTTATAAACATTACTCAACCGCATCCCCGTTAAGACGTTTCCATGTAATGGAGATCGATCTTGGCGAACCCACCATACAATTGCAGGCGGTGAAATCAGGCGGAGTAATAGATGCGCTGCCCGAAGAGTTACCGGTTATGTACAGTGCGCATGATCATTTTCGTCAGCACGATGTAACGGCTGCTATCAATTCTGATTTCTTTACCAGCAACCTTACCAAAAAAAATCCCAGACATATGATGATCGGCGATGGCGAGATCCTGTGGGATACCACGCTTAACCGCCACGTGTTTGGCATTACAGAGAACAGAGTTCCCTTTATTACAAAACCCAAAGAAAGTTACAGTGTTACCGCCGGCGCAACAACCCGTACCCTCACCCGCATAAACCGGTGGTATGGCCTCACCGATCAATTGATCATGTATAACCGGTTCAGAGGTACATCGGCCCCGGTACCATCAGGGGGTGCTGGTATAAAAATAGAACCTGTAATTCCGCACGGCTGGAAAGCCAATGCAACCGTTCAGTGTAAGGTACTGGCAAAATATGCCTCCGGACAAATGCCGTACGACTCGGGGCAGGCTGTACTGTTTGGAACGGGTACCGCAAAAACATTTCTCGATGCGATCAACGTAAACGATGTGATCTCCCTGAACCTGCAGGTAGATTCAACCGGCATAACCAATATAAAACAACTTTCCGGCGGCTGGACCCGGCTGGTTAAAGATGGTGTTAATTATACCAACACAAGCCTGGGTGAAGAAGGCGGCGCGGTACCGGACAGTCTTGCGCCAAGGACGGCTATTGGCTATAACCAGTCAAAATCAAAAATATATTTTGTGGTTGTAGATGGAAGGCAGCCCACCAGGAGCGTTGGTATTAAGCTGGTTGACCTTGGCAGTTTCATGTTGTTCCTTGGTTGTTACCAGGCATTGAACTTCGACGGCGGCGGTTCCTCCACCATGATGGGGAATGACATGTTGAAGAATATTCCATCCGACGCCAGTGGGGCGAGGGATATTCCAAGTTGCCTACTGGCTTATCTTTCAAGCATTACCCTCGACAATTTTGAAAACGGTGTAGGGCATTTCAACCGCCCGCCGACGTATAGCAACATAACCGTAGGCATATCTGCCAGTTCAGTTGTTGAAACAGCCAAAACCTGCCACAGCGGTTACGGGTCGCTTATTCTTAAACTATACGACAACACTTCGGTGACCACACCGTGGAAAGTTCGCATCTTATCGGGCAGCGGCGATATTACAAAGAACCGCTACTTCGATAACACCGGTACGTTCAGCTTCTATATGCGCACTTCAACGGCAAATACCGGCGCCAAAGTGCGGCTTTGGCTGAATGATACCGATGGAATAGAATTATCGCCACAGCTCGATGTGATCAATGACGGGCAATGGCACAAATATGTATGGGACCTTGCAAACTATAACGGAACAACGTTCGATACAGGTAACGGTACACTTGAAAGTAGTGGCATTCGTTTAAATTCAATTGAATTCACGCAGCCCAATACGTCCAACACCTGGTTTGTTTTTATCGATGACATTATGGTTGATTTAAACGGTACGGCAGGCGCCCGCCTGGTAGCAGGTCCCAATGCTGCGGTGCCTTCCGCCACAACTGATATGATACAGAAAAAAGAAGCCAGGGTAATAGTTTATCCCAACCCCGGTAATGGCGTTTTTACCATTGATTTCAAGCAGCATCAGGTAAACGATTTTACCCTGAAGGTGCTCGATACTTACGGAAAAAAATTAACTGAAAAAAAGTATACCGGTGGAAAACAAAAGATCGATCTGGGATATCTGCCTAAAGGTGCTTACATTCTTTATGTAAATTCAAAACCGGTGAATGAATCGTTGAAAATTGTGATCAAATAAACAGGTCAATGGTCAATATTGAATGGTCAATTTTGCCTGATACGCGAGGCTAAAAACTTAATCAGGAATTCAAATTGCGAACCCTGTTCACCAGTGACCATTTACCATTGACTCCAAAGTAACTATGATGAAAATGTTGAAAAGCGCCTTTTTTTTTCTGTTGTTGTTTTTCTTTGCCCTGGTACCGGCCTTTTCGCAAAACAACCGGTTGCGTGCAATAACGTATAATATTTATGAAGGCATGCGTCTTGACACTTCAGCCGGCAAACCCGGTTTTGTTCAATGGGTGAAACAAATGGATCCCGATGTACTGGCCCTGCAGGAAGTAACGGGTTTTACCCAGGTTTCACTGGAGAAACTGGCCGAGTCGTACGGACATCCGTATGCCGTATTGCTGATAGAAGGCGAGAAATTCCCGGTGGCCATCACCAGTAAATACCCCATTGTAAATGTGCAAAAGGTAAGCGACAATATGGATCGCGGTTTTATAATTGCGAGGGTGAAAGATCTCAATGTGGTATCATTGCACTTTACACCGTTCGATTACCGTAAACGCCGGCAGGAAGTGGATCTGTTACTGGCGCACATAAACGCACAATCTTCAAAGCAACGATGGCTGATCATGGGTGATTTCAATACCCTGTCGCCCGCCGATTCAGCCAATTACAGTGATGGGCGTATGATAGAGAATTACCTGAAGTATGAAAAGAAATACGCACCCCGGAAAAAACTTGTTGACAACAGGCTCGATTATACGGTAATTGAAAAAGTACTGGCGGGCGGTTTTACCGATGCGCTGAAAAGTAGGACGCCTGAATTTGTAAAAACGGTGCACCCAAAACGGTTTGAACCAAAAAGCGGGACCGATGTAAGTTCGAGGATCGATTTTATCTTTGTGAGCAAAGATCTTGTAAAGAAGATCGTGGCTGCAAAGGTGATTGCGGATGACTTTACAAACAATTACTCAGACCATTACCCCGTTTTGCTTGATCTGAAATAAAGAAAATGAAATACCAATTTTTAAAATTCTTTTGCTGCTGCCTTGTTTTGGTGATTGGAACAGCCAATGCCATGGCTTTATCTGACAAAGACAGGTTACTGCTGCAAAAGAATTTCCCTTTTTTGTATATGCTTGAAACGCCTTTAAAAAAGTTAAACCCCCAGCCTATGGTTTTTATAACCGCGCGTGCCAGGCTGGAACATGATGCTATGGATGCGATAAAGAATTGTAAATCGGGCGCCTGTTACAGCCGTACTTTACAATTTACCGATGCGGAAATAACATCCATTGGCAACGAACTGGTGCACCTGGTATTAACGGAGGCATCGATCAGAGGATTGATCCGTACTTTGAAAATAAACGGGCTCTATCCTTTATTCATACAGGAACCGGATACAGCCTATGTTCGTAAACTATGGCAAACCGAAACACGCGGAATAGCTTATATCCTGAATACATACATTGGTGGGCAAAAGCCGTTGTACCCGAAGATCGATTCAATTAGTTTTGATAAAGATGATCTCCATTTCACGGCCAACGTAGGTGTCAGTGTCGAAAAAGTACTGGACAATAAATTCAAAACACGGCCTTTTTTTAATGTACCATTACAGTTGGCGTTAAAAGCGCTTTTGCTGAACGGGCGCGATGAGGCGGTTCGTTATGAACCCATGTACCTGAAAGAAAATAAGGCTGCATTGAACCTTACAAAAAAAGTGCGGTGGGATCATTATCCATATAGTGTGATTATGGTACCCGGTCTTGGTCCCGAGCAAGCGAATGTAAGCCTTGATCCCAATGGCGCCAGACGCTGTGATAGCGCGGCAGTGCGATACCGTGAAAGAAAAGCGCCGTTCATTGTTGTGTCCGGTGGCCATGTTCACCCATATAAAACGCCTTATTGCGAAGCGGTTGAAATGAAAAAATACATGGTTGAGAAACTGAAAATTCCCGCCGCCGCAATCATTATTGAACCGCATGCCAGGCATACCACTACAAACCTTCGAAACACCAATCGCCTGATCTTTCTGTATGGAATTCCAAAAAATAAACCGGTACTCATCGTAACCGATGCGGCGCAGAATAACTATATTAACGGTGGCATGAAAAATAGGGTAACAAAGGAACTGGGATACACGCCGTTCAACACTATTAAAAAAATAAGTGGTACGGAAACGGAGTATGTGCCTTCCCCCGATTCATGGCAACCCAATTCGCTTGATCCGCTCGATCCATAAGAAATGCTTATAAATCTAAACAATGAGAACTCCTTCTGCCAGATTGTTGCTAACCGCCGCGTTCCTGCTGATGCGGCAGGTTATGTATTCACAAGACAGCATCAGATACATTGATGCCGCAACCCTATTGCTTACCGGTAAGGCAAAAACAACAGATTCGATCTACCGGCGGGTAGATAGCGTTGACGCTAAAGGTTTTCCCCCGGCTGTTAAAAACCTTGCCAAACAAAGCGCCGGTATTGCTGTGCTGTTCGAAACAAATTCAAACATCATTCGTGCAAAATGGACATTACCTGCTGAAGTGTACATGCACAATATGACGCCGATTGCGCACAGCGGTCTCGATCTGTATTGTTTCCAAAACGGCAAATGGCAATTTGTAAGTGTTGCCAAACCGGCAAAAGGTACCAGCCAAAACCAACTGATCGTTCAGCATATGGATGGCAGCATGAAACAGTTCATGTTATACCTCCCCCTGTACAATGGCATCAGTCAATTACAGATCGGCGTACAAAAAGATGCGGTGATCAATAAACCGGCACAGCCTGCCATCAATAAAACAAAACGGATCGTAGTGTATGGGTCAAGTGTGGTGCAGGGCGCATCGGCCGGCCGGCCTGGGATGGCCTATCCGGCAATACTGCAACGCAGAACCGGTTATGATGTAATTAACCTTGGGTTTAGCGGCAGTGCAAAAATGGAACCGGAATTGGCAGCATACATAGCCACTGTACAAGCAGACTGTTATGTATTGGACTGTATACCCAATCCTTCGCCCGAGCAGATCAGGGACCGCTCACATTATTTTATTAAATACATTCGCGAGCTTCGGCCCAACACGCCTATTGTATTGGTTGAGACCGTGTTCAGGCAGAATGGCCTCTTTGATCAACAGGTAGGTACAACGGTAAGAAGGCAAAATGAAGAGATCAAAAAAACATATGAGCGATTGAAGCAGGAAGGTGTTAAGAATATCTTTTATATAGAAAGCGATAAACTCATCGGTAATGATCATGAAGCAACCATCGATGGTATACATTTAACCGATCTTGGTTTTATGCGCATTGCTGATGCAATTCTTCCGGTAATAAAGAAAGCGATGAATGAAAAGAAGTAACTAACAGCGATCTGTACATGTGGTACAAAAAGAAAAGGTGGATATACATTTATCCACCTTTTTTATTTCTGGCATGCAAATAGAATTCTTCTACCTATATTACGTGTACCCCTCACAATTCACTCATTGCCTTTAATCCCTGCAATATTTTACGTGCGCGTTTTAATCGCCTGCCCTAACGTTCGCCCCTGAATGCAGAATAACGCATAAGCGTTTTTAATGCTGCATGTATGCACTGTGTTATCCGGTTGCATACATATGGCCAGGCGGCTATTTGTACAGGCTAAACAATTATTTCATAAACTAAAACCTTTTCAATGAGAAAAAATCATGTATTGATTGTCATGCTGGTGCTTTTCATGGCATCCTGTAGCAAAAACAACGACCAGCAACCGAAAAATGACCCCGTGAAGGAACAACACAACAGCGAACAGGTACCTGATGATCCAAAGGAGGAAACCTCGGGTGCTGCTAAGATCGATGTGTACCCTGTAAGAGGGTTGCACAATACGGGTTATGACCGTTCGCTCGATGGCGGCAGCCGCGCTTCGTGGAATTGCAATCGAGGTTCTTCAAACAGCGATTTCGTTGCCGGCGATCACCTCGGAATTGATATCTGGGCGGCCGAAGGTACGCCTGTTGCTGCAACGGTTGGCGGTACACTTACCCTCACCGGCTGGTCAGATTATTCAGGAAATAAAGTGACTATCAAAACATCCACAGGTTGGTATCATTTCTTTTGCCACCTGAAATCCATAGCCTCCGGTATGGTTAATGGAAAAGTGGTAAAGGCCGGCGATATTATCGGGTATGTGGGTAAAACAGGTACGGCATCGAACGGCGTCGTACACCTGCATTACTCGTTGTATCCCGATGGGGTTTATAATAATGCCATCAATCCCTGGTCATTATTATATGCAAAGGAGTTGAACGTATGTTCAACTACGCCAACGCCCACCATTAAAGTGCTCGATGATTTTGCAAACGGGATAGGCCATTTCAATACATCGCCTACATACAGCGGAAGTACTACAGGTATTGCCGCTTCATCGACAGCCACGCATTATGTTAGTGGTTCAAGCACGCACCTGTTGCTTACGTTGAACGACAATACGAGTGTAACAACGCCCTGGAAGGTAAGGATGCTGTCGGCAGAAGGCACACCTGCCGGTAATACTTCCTTTTCGAAAAATGGCATCGTCAAATTGTGGTTAAAGGCCGCCAATGCGGCCAGTGGCAGTACGGTGCAGATCTATGTCGATGACAGCGATGGAACGGAAGGTTCGGCTACGCTCAATGTGATCAATGACGGCGCATGGCACGGCTATATTTTCGATCTTACCACCTGGAACGGTGTAAATGTAAGCGGTGGCAACGGTGTACTGAATGCATCGACACTAACGCTCGATGCCATCGTTCTGAACTCGCCTAACCGGTCGGGTACCTGGACGGCCTATATAGATGATGTAGAGTGGCAGTCGAAATAAATATCTTAAAGGTGGGTCGCCTGCCGGTTGTTGAAGGGCCCACCTTTTATTAGTTATTTCTGCCCATACTGATACCGGATACCCGTTGAAAAAGGCGTCCACCAGCAGGCCTTTTGACCGCAGGCTTTCAGCGCATTATTGGCCCAGGTATTACAGGTATGGAATAAGCTGTACCGGCCTTTGGCTTCGTAAAATGCATCGTGATCGCCATATGGTTTTGCATAACTGATGGCAATAGGCGCCCCCGCGCTATTCAGTTGCATGCTTTTTTCAATAAAGCTGATCAGCCGCTGGTATTGTTCTGCAGAGATCTCCAGTTTCACGCAATTCTTTCCTTCTTTGGGTGTTTTGAAGTAAGTGGTATGAACGGCCGAAGAGCTTAGCCAGAAGGCGGCTTTAAATGCAGTGCTTGCTTTCAGGTCGTTCCAGGTGGGTGTTTCGAGGTAAAAGCCTTTATCGCCCCAGCCAAAGGCAATGTAGGTAAATGCGGTATCGCCGGTTCGGGTATGTTTATATAAAATGCTTTTGCTCCAGTCTTTGAGCTCCGATTTTACAGGTAACAAAATATCGGTATGCACACTGCTGCTTTTGATGTAGATGGCGATCTGGCGTGCCGCGTTTTTTTCTGCAGATATGGTTAAACGCGATAGTACCCACGCACAGCCCAGGTATACAAGGATGAGTGCTACAAAGGTTAAAAGGAAATAACCAATGTATTTCAGGATCTTTCTCATGTGTGGAAAGGTTATTGATCTTTTCTTTATTCCTAAAACCACATGAAAGTAACCTATTTTTTGAAGAAAATATGCCTTGTTAATTGTTAACGCTAACGGACTTAATCATAATTGTCAAGATCAAAAAGCAAAGGCATAACCGATCCAAAAACATCGGTTATGCCTTTTAAAAATTACGGGTTTACCCGTATAATGTTTCCCGCATTTGTATTAATGCCAACTCCGCTTTTTCTTTGTCCGGAACTTCGGGTAAGGGACTGTTATAAAAAGCGGCTTCAATACGGGTCATCAGTGAATCGGCCATTTCCAGCAGTTTGTTATACGGTCGATCACCTGCTTTTATGGATAGCAGTTCTTCCCGGTTAAACCGTTTTACATTCAGCCTTCCCTGCGTCAATATTTCTTCCGCCACCTGCAACAGCCTGATGGTATGCATCATGTTCTTGGCGTCATAGCCTTTGCCATGTTCAACATTGCCAAGGTAACGGTGCTCATTCCGCTTTTCTACCCATTCCCAATACTCTTTGTGATCTTTACAATAGGAGGAATAGCTTTCGAGGTTAAAGAACAGGTACCCTTTTTCTTTTTCACCTTTCGGTATCGACGACAGCGACACTTCGTTGGCCAGCTCGCTGCTCATGATACCCCTGTATCGGTGAATGTTATTTTCATCATAGAACAGGGCATACAATCCTTTTGTATGGGCAATGCTTACCAGGCCGCATTGTTCCTGCACAAAATTGTTTTGCAACAGCCACTCCTTTACCGGTACCGATTGATAACCCTGCATAATGAAACAAAAATCGAGCACCGACTTCCGCACCTCGTCAACCGGGTTCACTATTTTCTTTTTATAACCTCTCGCTTTTTTTATTTGGGTGAGGGCATACCCCCCAAACGTTTCTTTGCAAAGTTTCGACAGGAACATGTTTACAGGCAGCATGTCCATTACCGGGTGCCGGTACAGGATGCAGTCATCGGGCGATGCCAGTACCTCCAGGATGTTGGGATTGTTCTTTGTAAGCAATTCTACAAAACGTCCCAGCTCATAATACACTTCATCGCTGGTTTCATTACTGATCTGCGGAATATAATCAAGGCCATAGAATTGCGCTTTAGGCAAATAGAAAACACCCTTCAGGTCAGTGTCGGACGTGGCGGTATTTAACCCGTATGCCTTACTGCCACTGATGCATTCAAACAACAGCAACCCCTTCTCCTTTATATCCTTAATGGTCATACTTTGTAATGGTGTTTACAAAGAATTCGTCCAGCTTCTCTGCACCGAAAGGTTCTCTTTCTAGCGATTTCGATGCTTCATCGATGCGGGCGAGTTCCTGGTCAATATAAGTTTTCAATTCAGCATCTATCTTTATTAAACAGCCTTCTGCGGCGGTTGATTTTATTGTTATCAACCTGCTTACCTGTTCCTGTAAATGCGCCGGTAACAGTGTCATCAACGGGCCAATGGTCATAGGTGCGATGTTTTGTTTTTCGAGACACCATTTGGCTGCCAGCAACGGCCGCAAAACATAGAACAGTTTTTTGATCGCAATCTCATTGTTATTGGTGATGCCGGCCAACGCACCCTGGGCTATCCCAAGGTAATGATGAATATTTGAACGCCGGCTGAAATAATGCCGGCACAATGCCCACAGCTCTTCTTTAAAACCCGGCTCCTGCCGGTAAATGATGGGCGACTGCAGCCATTCGAACGGCGTAACGTTCGACTTTCGCATCAGTTGCAGCACCTTGCGAAGATCCCAGCCATACATATCGAGGTCGCCGTTGATGGCGAAATTCAGGTCATCGGCCCGTTCCATTACCGACAGATAGTAACGATAGGGCCGTATGTAAATAAACCGTACGTCGTAATCGCTGTCGGGCGAGGGAAATTCCCAGCCCCGGCTGCCCGATTCGCAGGAGAACAGGATCTTTATGTAGTTCTCTTTTTCTACTGTCGCCAGCTTATCGGTTATTAACTGTTTCATGTTAATCAGTTTTGAAAATGATCCTGCCCTGGTATTCGGCAAGGATCACTTTGCCATAAATTATTTTCGTCCAACCGTTTTCAAAGCCATGGTTATTGGCGATCAGAAATCCTTTGTTGGTGTCTTTCTTTATCACTTTATGGGCATCGATGTATCTGCCTTTTACTTTGCAGAAAACAATATCACCGATGTTGTAATCGGCCGCTTTTATAAAAGTGAGTAAACTTCCGTTTTTCAAAATGGGCAACATGGAGTTGCCGAATGCTTTTAATTTTCCTGTTCCTGCTACTTCGAGATCGATTTTGAGCCTTTCAAATTTGTTCATGTTCTTTTTAATAAAATGTATCTGTATCAATGATCAGTTCCCCTGGTGAGATTCGAACTCACATACTCATCGCTGAGCTGCATGGCTGTAAATACGCTTCCCTACTTTACTACGAGGTATTTTGGTGCACTGTAAACTCTACCCATAATTTCGCGCAGATATTACGGGATTATCCATACACGCTGCGGTCCCAATTTTACCGCAGGCTTTGCCTTTTAAGCTACAGGGGGATAGAAATTAGATCCGCTGTTCTGCCGGCTGAGCTACTGCTTCGGTTCTCAAAAAACGGTAGTTGAAAAAGTTTATTTGGCTTTGGAAGTAACTTATTCCTGACCGGCTTTTGATATAGCAAATATGCATATGCGACTACGCAGCGTATTTGCGCAAAGCGAATTTATTTTTTAGTTTTTTTTAATTGTTTGGAAAACAGTTCAATACATCGGAAAATAAATGAAATGGAAAAAAATGATGGCCAAACTGCGCAGTTGAGTTGCGTACTAAAATGCAGGATATTATTTTTACCGCACCAAAACCTTGTATGTCTGTAAATAAACTGGCCCTGATTCGTTATAAGACCATCGACGACTGTTTGCGTAACAGGTATCGGAAATGGTCACTGGATGATCTTATTGAAAAAGTAGCGGATGTGCTGTACGACCTGGAAGGCATTACCACCGGCGTTAGCAAACGCACCATTCAGTCGGATATTCAGGTAATGCGTAGCGACAAACTGGGGTACAATGCCCCTATCATTGTGACCGACAAAAAGTTTTATTCCTACAGTGAACCCGATTACAGTATCACCAACGCCCCGGTAAATAAAGCAGATGTAGAGAAAATGAAAGAGATCGTTGGAGTGCTGAAGCAGTTCAACGGCTTTTCTTACTTTGATGAAATGAGCGAAATGATAGCCCGGCTCGAGAACAACCTATACCGGACCACGCACCAGGGACGTAATTATATTCAGTTCGAGAATAACCAGTTGTTGAAAGGGCTGCAGCATATCAACCCCCTGTACCAGGCTATTCTGAATAAACGCTCGCTGCTGATAGAATACAAATCGTTCAAGGCGGCGGATTCACAACAACTTATTTGTTATCCTTATCTGCTGAAGGAATACCGTAACCGGTGGTTCCTGATAGTGCGCGCCAAAAAGAAGCAACTGTTGATGACGCTGGCGCTCGACCGCATCATTGAATTCCAGGAGCTGATCAAAGAACCGTTTGTGGATGATGATAAAATAGATTTCGATCATTATTTTAATGACCTCATAGGTGTAACAAAGAATGAGCATGAAAAGCCGCAAAGAGTGGTATTGTATATTGACAATTACAACGCACCATATGTGCTTACCAAACCGCTTCATCATTCGCAGCAATTATTGAAGGAAGAGGAGAAGGGTATTATAATAAGGATAGATGTGGTAGTGAATTTTGAGCTGGAGCGGGAGATCCTCGGTTTTGGGGAATGTATGAAGGTGCTGGCGCCGAAAACGCTGGCGGCAAAGATTGCCAGAAGGTTAGGTAAGGCGGCGGAAGGGTATAATACCCACGGATGATTACTCCAGTTGCGATCTAAATATTTCAGGAGGAGTTTATTACATGTTCAATTGTACGCCCGTTCAGTTGAATTTCCGCACGATTTAATTGAATTGCCACACGCTTCAATTGAATTACCACACGGTTCAGTTTAATAAGAAGCACGATTAATTCAAATATAAGAACGTTCAATTGAATTGAACAGTGCGGAAATTGAAGTGGAAGCCCGTTTAATTGAATTAGATGCCCGTTCGATTGAATTGTATTGATGGCCTTTGACGCGGCTTTCCCGTAAAATTAAAAAAAGCTACACGGTCCCCGACTCTTTTTTAGTTGTATTATATAGCAGCTTTAATACCCAATCCTGGTCATTCATTTACCTTATAAATTTATTTTGCGCAACCGAACTGCAAGGTGGATTATAAAAGCATTGTTCCCAATAGCTCATTCACCGGTTTCGATGGCTTTTGCGATGAAAACGGAAATATAAATACCGATTTGCCCGGTATGGATTGGAAATGTGTGTTCATAGCTGAAGGTAATACCACAAAAGTTCAGGTGGAAGTTACATTTGCTACGGAAGAAGATCTGAACAAGACCGTTGAAATGGGCTTCAGAGAAGGTTTTGCTGCCGCCCATACCAATTTCGACGAATTGCTGGCATCACAACAAAGGTAATTATAAGTTACACCCATGTTACAAGGAGCCGAATTGCTCATGTTTAAATTACATGATCGTTCGGCCTCTTTTCATTTAAGGAGTGGGCTCTCCTCAGCCCGGAGGACGCACCCTTTTTTTGTGTAACGGAAAGAGGCCTCTTCAGGAGGGCTAACCCTTTTGTGTTAAGGTACCAGATCTTTATAAAGTTTAGCTTTGAACAGCGTATCGTTTTACCGTTATAGCGTGGCTTTGTGCAAAAATCTTTAAAAATAGCCGGTTTAACGGGCACTAATAAGCGTTATGTTTTGTAGCTTTAATCATCATTAAACACCATCCCATGGCTAAAACTTCGAAAAAAGCAAAGCCTAAACCAAAGCCCAGATCGATACCTTCTACAAATACCAAAACCAATACTAAAACCATGACCTCATCATCTCAGGGGCTTACCGCCGGTTCGCCGGATGCTGAAGACGCCCCGCATTCACAATCGGTAGATGTTTCCTTTACATTCACCAGTGGCATAGGGCAGGCCACGGCAGTGCTTTTCCGCAAAGGTGTGCTGATCAACATGCAAAGCATCAGCAAAAGCGGTAACGTCAATTTTTCGGAAGTGCAAAGCGGCGATGTGATCTCTGTCAATGGCATTTGCGCCGGAAAGGCGAACGTTGTTATCAATACACCCACTACACCCACCACACCCGAACAATTCAACTCGGGCCTTATCATTTCAGGTTATTTAATTAATTAATAAAAAGGTAATATGACAGGGAAAATTTCCGTGCTTACGGTAGGGCTACTTGTATGCCTGGCCGTACCTGTGGTTGCGCAAAAGAAAGTGGCTAACCCGGTGCTTACTGCCGACTCACTGGCTACCGGTAACTATAAAGATGTACTGAACAGTTTTTTTCAACTGGCTTTCGAACGCATGACCAGTCCCACCAAAGAACTCAAATTCACTGGTACCCCGTTTGCCGTTATGGCCAAACTCGATACCACTTTGCTGGTTGATACATTGTATACCAAATACAGAACACTCCGGAATATCAACTATACCTTCGCGCTACGGCTCGATACTTCTTTTAAGTTCGATGGTTTTGCTTCCGGAATAAAATATGCGATCATTAATAAACGTGATGAAACCGTTTCAAAGGCATTCCTCGAATTGGTTAGGAATAATGCCAAAGCAAAACAGCTTTTTGCATTGAACGATCTTATTCTGGCAAAGATCTCTGCCATGGCTAACCCGGCTCCCGCCATGCTGGAGTATACCGATTTCAGGAGGGGCATAAAGAATTTCAATGCGTTGAGCCAGCCATTGCGCGATACTATTCTTGCGGTAGCTGCCAGCAGCGATGCCACCCGCGACCTGGGTGAAACATTGAAGCGCAACAGTAATTTTAACCTTGCCGAAACCGCTGACAGTATTTATAACGACCTGCGTACAAACTTCAATAAAAACCTGTTGTGGACGGTTGGCGTAACCGATACTACTTACAGGAATCAGTTTGTATTTTCCAATATCGTGATCCATACGGAATTGATAAAAGGGCTGAATAAATTCGCCGAAACAAAAAATGACGTTGAGTTGAACATCCGCTCGGCCCTACAGTTGACGGATGATACGCTGCAGCTTAAAAGAGATCTGAAACGGGCTATCTTTAGTTTTGAACCCGGTATCAATGTGGCTTTCAAAACAAAACATACCAAAAAGAGCTGGCTCGAAATGAAATTCAGCGGTGGCTATTATTATAATTTCAGTCAGCTGTATGCCAATGAGGAGCGCAACCGGTTGTTTTTTAACAGTACCATCCGCGTAAGGATTATGAATGATATCTGGGTGCCGTTTGAAATAAAGTATGACCCGAGGAATGGAAATTTGTTCGGGTTCATCAATGTGCGGGCGAACTTCAAAGCCCTCTCTGGAGCGGCTAAGCAGTTGTAGCGGAATTTAATGTCCTACACCTTCACTGCGGTAAAAAAAATACGGAAACAATATAATATAGAGGTTGGTGTCGTCACCAGCCTTTTTTTGTGGCCCTGAGCGAAGCCGAAAGGCCCGGGCACGACGTTGAATATAGTCAAACCGCTGCCAATTCCTTATTCCTTCCCCAAATTCCGGCTTCTCCATTCCTAATTCCTTCCCCCAATTCCGAATTCCTGCATCCCTGTTCGGCGCCCACCCCTCCGGGTTAGAAGTAGCCGGTTTTTGATGTTTAAATATCTTTAATTATGTTTCAAGTGGTTTGTCGTTTAATTTAATTTTAATACTTCTTAACCATAAATTCCGCTAATTTTAAACAGTTGATAATAAGCCGGAAAACCAGGTGAATATAGGTAAAGCAGTGTAAGTGATTATTTTTCAATTAAATAAAAATGTTAACATTGGCGTTTTAATTTGATATTATTTACTTAACATTGTGCTTTAATTATCTTAAAATACATTTAATTCCTTTGCCGAAAACTAAATGTATTGTTATGATAAAGAAAATAAGACAGCTACCACCCGGCGCAACGAAACGATTGTTCACTGATTTTGTCACCTTCTAACCTTGCTATATGAGATCAGGTTCTTTCTTCAGGCAGCTACTGCTGCCCACTGTATTTGTGGTTCACGCACTTTTTCTCCTGTTGGGTTCACCTGCAATAACAATGGCCCAAACCAAAATGCCGGTAAAAATTGAAGGGCAGGTGCTCGATGATAAAGGCGTTCCGCTGCCCGGCGTAAACATTACCATCAAAGGCGCCGGTTCGGGAGTGGCCACCGACAGGGATGGAAACTTCAGTTTGGAAACAACTGAAAGCGCCACCCTGGTATTCTCCTCTATCGGCTACGTTACGCGCGAGATTGTGGTAAAGAGCGCCACAAAAAACCTTTCCATAAAATTGCAATCAGCCAGTAATATATTAAACGATGTGGTAGTGGTTGGTTATGGCACACAGCGAAAAGTAAATCTTACCGGTTCGGTTGAAAGTATCAATTCGGCCCGCCTCGCCGACAGGCCCGTAACCCAATTATCAGCCGCATTGCAGGGAATCGCTCCCGGTGTTACTGTAACAACCACCACCGGCGCTCCCGGCAGTGATGCCGGCACCATCCGCATTCGCGGTATCGGCACATTGAACAATGCCAGCGCGCTTGTTTTGATCGATGGTATTGAAGGTAACATGAACGAGCTTGACCCAAACATGATCGAAAGCATTTCGGTGCTGAAAGATGCCGCCTCTTCCGCCATTTACGGTTCACGTGCGGCCAATGGCGTTTTGCTCGTTACCACAAAAAGAGCGAAAGGCGAAAAGCTTACCATTACCTACAATGGTTATATGGGTAAACAACAGGCTACCAATCTCCCCGATAAAGTAGATGCGCCCGATCATATGCGCCTGTTGAACTTAGCTTATAAAAATACCGGTTTAACGCCCGTTTTTACCGATGCCCAAATTGAAAAGTATAGCCAGGAAATGTTGAACAACCCCGATCTGTATCCCAATACCGACTGGCAAAAGGAAGTGCTGAAAGGTTCAGGAATGATGCAGAACCATTCGGTAGGCATCAGCGGTTCGTCAGGAAAACTGCGTTTCCTTACTTCTCTCGGCTACCTGAAACAGGATGGTATAATAAAAACATCTTCCTACGAACGGTATACCCTGCGTAACAATGCCGATATAAGGTTCAGCGACAAGGTGAGCATGAAGATGGACCTGCAGTTGGTCAACCGCACCACAACGCAACCGGGTCGTGGTCTTGAGAATGTGTTCTCCCAGATGAACCGTATACCCGCCATTCAGTTGGGCCGGCTCACCAATGGCAAATGGGGCGAAGGCTGGAATGGTAACAACCCCATTGCCATGGTGGAAGATGGCGGGTTCAATAAAGAAAATACGTTGAGCCTGCAGGGGAATTTACAGTTGAGCTACCGGCCTGTTGACTGGTTGACGGCCGAACTGGTAGCCGCTCCGCGTTTTGTAAATGTATATGGCGATAAATTTATAAAAGCCGTTACTACATATACTGGTGCAGGTTCTGTTGCATTTACCCAGCCTGCAAAAACTGAAAAGACCAACACCAATGAACGCTCCTGGTATGGTAATTACCGCGCCAGTTTTACGGCCGATAAAGTTTTTGGCGGGCACAGCGTAAAGTGGTTGCTGGGTGCATCGAAAGAAACCTTTCATTATTCTGATTTCAGCGCCTTCCGCGATAATTACCTGTTCCCCGATTATACCGTGATAGAAGCCGGCGATAAAAGTAACCAGCAAACAACTGGCAGTGCAACCGAATGGGCTTTGCAAAGTTTTTTCAGCCGGATCAATTATGACTACAAGGGAAAATATTTGTTTGAGGCCAATGGCCGCTACGATGGTACTTCCCGTTTTGGCAAGGGCCATAAATGGGGTTTCTTTCCTTCTTTCTCGGCCGGCTGGCGCATCAGCGAAGAAGCATTCATGGAAAACCTGCGCGGAGTGCTCACCAACCTGAAGTTCCGCGCTTCGTGGGGGCAATTGGGTAACCAGCTCATCGGCAATAATTACAATTTCGCTTCCAGCATAGCATTAGGTTCTTACGCCATAAACAACCGGGTTGTTTCCATTGGCGCATTGAACGATATGAACAATGCACTGATGACCTGGGAAAGTACCGATATGACCAATGTGGGTGTGGATGTAACGTTGTTCAATAACCTGTCGATCACAGCCGACTGGTACCGGAAGATCACGAACGACATTCTGTTGATTTTAGACATTCCATTGTATATCGGTTTGAACGCACCATATCAGAATGCAGGTAAAGTAAGTAACGTTGGCTGGGAATTAGGCATCAATTACAATCGCCGCGCCGGAAAAGATTTCACCTACGGCATCAACTTTAATATTTCCGATGTAAAGAATAAAGTGCTCGATCTGAAAGGGATCAGCACCACCGGCCTCAGGCAGAATCGCGAAGGCTATTCCATCGGTTCTATTTATGCGCTGGAAGCCGATGGGTATTTTCAATCGCAGGACGAAATTAATGACCACCCGGCACAGGTTGGCGTGCTGGCGCCCGGCGATATCAGGTATGTAAACCAGAATAAAGACAATATCATCAACAACGAAGATTATAAAATAATCGGTGGAACCATTCCGCGTTACACCTATGGCCTTAACCTGAATGCAGCCTACAAAGGGTTTAGCTTTAATGCCTTTTTGCAGGGCGTAGGCAAGGCCAATGGATATTTATACTCCTATGCCATTCAGCCATTTTATAGCGGTGGCACAGCGCATGAACAACATAAGGATTACTGGACCGCAGAAAATCCCAAGGCACTATTTCCCCGCCTTACCTATAACGACGGCGGCAACAACTACCTGCCTTCCAGCTTCTGGATGAAGAATGCGGCTTATCTGCGCCTGAAGAATATTCAACTGGGTTACACCTTGCCTGTCTCACTTATCAGCAAATGGGGAATGAACGCCCTGAAAGTATATGTGGGCGCACAAAACCTGCTTACCCGCGATAAATTCTGGAAAGGATACGATGTAGAAACGCCGGTAGGTACAGGTAATGCCTACCCGCAGGTAAAAGTGTATACCGTTGGCCTGGATATCAAATTCTAAACATCCTTATTTACAAATCATGAAACGTACTACAACTATTATATTGTTTGCCGGCATAGCCGCAGGAATTACGGCCTGTAACAAATCGATCGATAAGCTGCCGCTCGATAGTCCGTCTTCTGAATCATTTTACAAAACAGCAGCGGAAGTCGATATGGGCATACTGGGTTGTTATAAATCGCTGAACTGGGAATTGAAATCGAACCGGCCCTGGCCCGTTATGCTCGATAATGCTACCGATGTAAGCTGGAACCGGAGCGCGCATGCGGTGCAGGAACTGGGCAACGGTACCGCTACCAGTGCCAATAGCTCCTCGGAAATTGCCTGGACGCAGTGTTATAAATCAATTGGCCGTGCCAACTTTTTACTGGAGAATATCCACCGCTCAAAAGAGCTGATCAGCGACGCTTACTATAAGCAGGTGATTGCCGAAGCCCGTTGGATAAGAGCGTTCAATTACATGTTGCTTACCGAATTATTTGGTAACGTACCGCTGGTAACAAAAGTGTTGACGCTCGAAGACCCTATTCTGTCGAGAACGGCAAAAGCGGAAGTAGTAAGTTTTATCTTAAAGGAACTCGATGAGGCTACGCCCGACCTGCCGGCATCGAATGTTGGCATAACAGGCAGGGCTACCAGGGTAGCAGCCCATGCATTAAAGGCAAGGGTGGCCCTGTATAACGCACAATGGCAGACGGCGGCCGATGCGGCCAATGCGGCAAGAGCCATTGGTAAATACGGGTTGTACGATAACTATGGCAACCTGTTCAATTATACCGGGGAAACCAGCAAAGAACAGATCTTCTCCCTGCAGTTCATGAAAGGCATTATCTCACATTCAAACAGTAATTTCCTTTCATCACGTTTGGCAGGCGGTGTGGCAAACGAAGTGCCTACCCAGCAAATGATTGATTCATACGAGTGCACCGATGGTCTTACTATCGATAAATCACCTCTATATAATCCATCAAAACCTTTTGAGAACCGCGATCCCCGGCTGGCTATGAGCATTGCGCTGCCGGGCAGTATATATTACGGCTTTCAGTTTGAAACGCACCCCGACAGTACAAAGGTGTGGAACTACAATGTAACGCCCGCAGCCCGGGTGCCCAATACCGACGCCACCAATGTATACGCCACCTTCACCGGTTATATGTGGCGTAAATGGACCGATATAAAAGACAGGACCGACGACGAGAACTGTGAAGGCGATATTGTGCTCTTTCGTTATGCAGAACTGCTGCTGACCTATGCGGAAGCAAAAATTGAAAACAACCAGATCGATGAATCGGTATATAAAGCATTGGATTCGGTTCGTGTAAGAGCGGGCATGCCGGTAGTACCGCGTGGACAAACACAGGCTTATTTGCGCTCGCTGGTACGCCGCGAACGTAAAATAGAACTGGCCAATGAAGGCCTGCGGCTGTTCGATATCCGCCGCTGGAAAATTGCAGAAAAAGTAATGAAAGGCACCAGATATGGCCGCAGCAGAACAACCTGGCTTACCGCAGCGCCAACACTCGATGAAAACAGTACGCCCGACTACAGCAACGTATCAAATGCCGGTGTTATGCGGGTGATAGAGAATATGGTGTTCAACCCGGATCGCGATTATCTGTGGCCCGTTCCTACTTCCGAAATTCTGACCACGAAAGGATTGATAACACAAAACGATAACTGGTAGGAAGGGGAAATGTGATAATGTGATAATGTGATAATGAATACAAAGTGTATAAGTTAATTGGTTTTATGATGAAACAGTTCGCCCTTTGTTTGCTGATGCTGCTGGCTGTTGCTACAGCAGGGTTTGCTCAGCAAACAGACAGTACGCAGCCCGCTCTCAGTGATCCCAATGCGTGGTCGGTAATTGTGTTGCCTGATCCGCAGAATTATGTAAAGTACAAACGCAATCATCCCCTGCTCGATATTATGATGAACTGGATCGATGAGAACAGGGAGCGGCTTCATATAAAAATGGTATTGTGCACCGGCGACCTGGTTGAGCACAATGATATCACGAACCCCGATGGAAAAAAAATGGACCAAACCGGTTTGCAGCAATGGGAAACCATTGCTGCTGCCTTTGGTAAGATCGATGGTCGCATACCGTATATAGCGGCGGCAGGCAACCATGATTACAATATTTTCAGCTATACCCACGCGCCCAAACACACTAACTACCCCCAATTTTTTACGCCTGAAAAGAATAAGCTTAACAAAAAAATGCTCAGGGAGTATACAAACAATCCCGATAATACGCCCAGTCTCGAAAACTCCTGTCTTGAATTTACCTCACCACAAGGCAAACCATTTTTGTTTATGACCGTTGAGTTTGCCCCGCGCGATACCATTTTGCAATGGGCGAAGAAAGTAGTGACCCAGCCAAAATATAAAAACCATACAGTGGTATTGCTTACGCATGCCTACCTCAATTATAAGAACGAACAAACGAAAACGGCGAAGTACGATCTGAAAGATGCGAATTACGGGCAGGCCATTTGGGAGAAACTGGTAAAACCGGCCGGTAATATTCAGCTGGTGGTATCGGGTCATATTGGTGAGAAAGACAATGCGCGCAAACACGTGGCTTTTCGTACCGATAAGAACGATGCCGGAAAAAATGTACAGCAAATGACCTTCAATGCGCAGGCTATGGGTGGCGGTCATTATGGC
This sequence comes from uncultured Niastella sp., assembly GCA_966211305.1. GTDB lineage: Bacteria > Bacteroidota > Bacteroidia > Chitinophagales > Chitinophagaceae > Niastella. The sequence continues at coordinate 7,722 of CBIHPC010000030.1, read as the reverse complement.
AATGGCGGCGATGGCTGGCTGCGGATAATGGAATTTATGCCCGATGGAAAGACGGTGCATGTGAAAACCTTTTCGCCCTTCTTTGCCATTTCGCCAACTACTAACCATCTGGCATGGCGTAAGGAATCGTTTGATGAGTTTTCTTTTGAACTGAATTGATTGCTATAAAAAAGAACTTAATGCTTGCCACAGAACAAAAAAAGAATTGGTTTGAAGAGAATCGCCGCTGGTTCATAGTGGGGATCATCTTTGTAACGATCGTGTTTAACTATGTTGACCGGCAAATGGTGTCGATCCTGAAGCCATTACTGAAAAAAGAGTTTACACTCGATGACAGCGGTTATGCGGTTATCGTAAACATCTTCACCATTTGTTATGCCATCATGTACCCGGTATCGGGTTGGCTGGTTGATAAATTCGGCGCCGGTAAGATCATGTTGTACAGTATCCTGCTCTGGTCGGTGGCCTGCATTGGCGGTGGTGTCAGCAGAACGGTAGTGCAGTTTGGCTTTTTTCGGGGTATGCTAGGCATGGCCGAACCGGCCAATTTTCCTGCACAGTTAAAAACCGTTACCGTATGGTTTTCGGGCAGGCTGCGTGCAACAGCCAACAGTCTTTGTGTAGCGGGCAGTTCCATTGGCGCCATCATAGCCCCGCCGTTGATAGCCTGGCTAACGATTGCGTTCAGCTGGAAAACGGCGTTCATCATTTGCGGAAGCGTAGGGATATTCATTGCCCTGTTATGGAAAATGATCTATCGCAAACCACCGGTTGAAGTAACAAAAGAAGTGATGCAGTCGGAGGGGCGCGATGCAGGGGAGAAATTTAGCTGGCGGCAGTTATGGACAACCCGAAGTTTGTGGGGCGTGCTATTGATCCGTTTTGTAAGCGATCCCGTTTGGTATTTCTGTTTGTTCTGGCTGCCGGGTTATTTGCAGGAAGGCTCGGGGCTTACACTGGCGCAGATCGGTATGTTTGGCTGGATCCCGTTTTTGATTGCCGATGCAGGCAGTATTGGCACCAGCGCCTGGAGCGATAAAATGGTACGCGGCGGAAAACAGCCTTTGCGCGCCCGCAAGATCATGTTAACGGCAACTGTGGCCATAGCGCCATTGTGTGCATTGATCAATTATTTGCCAGGTGCGGTGAGCACCCTGGTTGTATTCAGCCTCATTGCCGTGATGGCCCTGAGCTGGCTGGTATCGCTTAGCGTAGTGGTGGCGGAAGCATTCCCTGTGCATAATGTGGCAAGCGTGCTGGGCATAGCCGGCGGTTTTGGCGCATTCGGCGCTGTGTTGTTCAATTATTATGTAGGTCAGATGATAGGTAAACTCGGCGCAGGAAATATTTTTATGATCATGGCCATCCTGCATCCGGTGGCGGCTATGCTTTTATGGTTTATGGTGAAACGGGAGAAGGTAAAAAAAACGTGAGACGTGAGACGGCAATCGGCAATCGGCAATCGGCAATCGGCAATCGGCAATAAATTTCCGGCAGCTCAAGATCGGATATTAATCATAAAGTTCGCGACGCCATTCACGATTCACGACCAAAGGACAGTTAAAAACACAAACTAAATATTATATGAAAACTAACTTAGGTACCATTAAAGAACCAGCAAAGGAAATTCCAATACGAACACAGGTAGATGTACTGGTAGTAGGTGGCGGCCCGTCAGGTATTACAGCAGCTATGGCTGCAGCGGAAGACGGACTACGGGTACTGTTGATCGAAAGCCGCAGTTTTGTAGGCGGCAACATGACCATCGGGTTACCCATTCTCGGATTCCTGGGCCAGAAAGGCAACCAGATCATAAAGGGTCTGCCGCAAAAATTAATTGACCGCCTTGCACAACGCCAGGCTGCCAGCGAACACCGCCCCTGTCCATTGCACATGAGCCTTACACTTGTAGAACCGGAGAGCGTAAAAACAGTAGCGCTTGAAATGTTGCGTGAAAGCAATGTAGATGTATTGTTCTATACCTTTTGCGCCGGTGTGGTAATGGAGGGTGATGAGCTGAAAGGCGTTATTGTAGAAAGCAAGGCCGGGCGGGAAGCCATTACGGCGAAAGTAATTATCGATTGCAGCGGGGATGCCGATGTGGCTTACCGCAGCGGTGTTCCCTGCGAATATGGGAATGATCAAGGCGGGGTACAGCCCCCCACGCTTATGTTTTGCCTTGGCGGTGTAGATACAGAGAAATTAAGATTAAGCGTGGCAAAAGAGCCAAGAACATACCTCACCGATTTTATTCCGGCAGAATATTTTGGGCAGAACAACCAGTTTGTACTGGTAGGTATGCGTAACCTGGTGCAAAAGGCACAGGCCGACGGACTAACCCTTACAACCGAACGCACCATTCTGATCACCGGTTTGCGCAAAGGCGAAGTATGGGTGAACATGACCCGGGTGAACGGCGTAAACGGAACAGATCCTGAAAGTTTGACCCATGGTGAAATAGAGGGCCGCAAACAGATCTACGATATTCAGCGCTACCTGATAGAATACGTGCCCGGTTTTGAGAACGCTTATTTTTTGAAAACGGCACCTTTTCTTGGCATTCGTGAAACAAGGCGCATAAATGGTTTGTACACCATGACGCGCGAAGATATTATGGGCTGCCGTCATTTCGACGATGCCATTGCCGTGGCCAGTTATCCGCTCGATATTCATCACCCGCAGGGCGGTGGTTGTACGCTTGAGTGGTGTGGCGATTGTTATGATATTCCCTATCGTTCCCTGGTTCCGCAAAAAATAAAGAACCTGCTGGTGGCCGGGCGTTGTATTTCTACAACGCATGAGGCGATGTCGGCCATCAGGGTAATGGCGCCCTGTATGGCAATGGGTGAAGCTGCCGGCCGCGCGGCAAAACAGGCGGTGAGAAGAAATGTGCAGCCCGCCGATGTAGATGTGCAGCAACTGCAACAGGAATTGATAAGTAAAGGCGCTTACTTAAGGTTGAATAAGGAAGCGGCGGTTTAAAAAGAGTTATAAAAAATTATTATGAAAAACAAGCGCCCTGAGAATGTGGCTTCCCGCAGGCGATTGCTAAAGGGGTTGGGCGCGGTTGCTTTAACTCCTTTCCTTCCTGCGGCCGGCATGGTTGCCGCAGACGAGGAGTTTATAAAAGGTAACGGCAGCCATAAAGTACTTACCTGTAATATACGTGTAGCCCTACCCGAAGATGATGCCAAAGGCTTTGGCTGGCACACGCGCCGCGAAGTATGCGTACAACTGATCAAAGATCAGCACCCCGATATCATCGGCCTGCAGGAAGTGTTGAAAGAGCAGTCGGTTTACCTGCAACGGCAAATGCCTAAACACAGTTTGTTCGGGTTCGACGGGCCTGAAATGGATGCCAACCCAACAGGGTACCATGGCATTGCCAAAAACCCGATCATGTGGTTAACTCAACGCTATGAGTTACTGGCCGGCGGCACCTACTGGCTTTCCGAAACGCCCCTGGTGGCCGGCAGTATGTCGTGGAATACGGCAAGGGCGCGCCATGTGAACTGGGTACGGTTGCGCGAAATAAAAACAGGAAAGGAATTCAGGGTGGTGAACCTGCACCTCGATCATAAATCGCATGAAGCCAAAGTGCAGCAGGCAAAACTGATGGCTGTTGAAAGCAGTCAGTACCAGCCGGTATTTCCGCAGATCCTCACCGGCGATTTCAACTCGAGGGCATCAGGCGATGTAATTGAAAGCGTAAAGGCCGCCGGTTTTACCGATAGTTATGCCGTTTTGCATGGCGAAGCTGACCCCGGCGTTACAGCGCATGGGTTTGAACCGGTTGATAGTGCGAAACTCACCGGTAAAGGAAAAATTGATTTTATCTTTTGTAAAGGCAATTGCAAACCGCTGGCGGCTGGTATAATAAAAGACAAACCCAAAGGTATTTTCCCCAGCGATCACTTTTTTGTGTCGGCAGAAATAATGTTGTTGTAAAATGTAGAAAGACTGGTCGTCTTCAGGGGGTAGCCCGTCATATCCTGGTCTAAGACTGAGCGGCAATGCGTTGCGCAACATTTCGCGCTTTGCTTACCCCGTGGCACAATTTTATAATAAGGGTAAGTATGCGCTGCTTTGTCAGATCATACATAACATATCTGGGGTTAACCTTTGTATACCTAAACTCGATAGCCCAACAACCGGTGGCAGATACCACGGCAACAAAAACTATTGCAGCCGGTCCCGAATACAAGGGAAGCCGGTTCTATCAAAAGTTGTGGGGTAAAAACCACCGTGTTGAATGGACCACACCTGTATATGTTCCTATACTAAAACTCGATACCGCATTCGGTGGTTTGATACCATATAAAGCCGGTGGCGGCAATGAATCGAAATCGCTCAAGCTGCGTACGAAATCGGGAAAAGAATACGCACTCCGTTCTATCAATAAATCAAGGGAAGAAGTAATACCCGATAATTTAAAGGGCACTTTTATGGAAGATATCGTTAATGACGGTGTCTCCATGTCGCACCCCTACGGAGCGTTTGCCATTGGTCATATGATGGATGCCGCAGGCATTTATCATAGCAGGCCAAGGCTGGTATATTTACCCAAACAGAAAGCGCTGGATACATTCAATGCCAGATTTGGCAATGACCTGTATTTGCTTGAAGAGAAACCGGAAGGCGACTGGCGCGAAGCAGATCACCTCGGTAATTTCCGTTCATTCAGCAGTACCGAAGATTTATTGGTGAAGCTGCAACAGAGCAATACCCATAGGGTTGATCAGCATGCTTATATAAAAGCGAGGTTATTCGATATGCTGATAGGCGACTGGGACCGCCATGAAGGCAACTGGGAATGGGGCGAAAAGAAAGTTGAAGGCGGCGTCCTGTATCAACCTGTGCCCCGCGATCGCGACCAGTCATTTTTTTATCACGATGGAGTTGTTATAAATCCCGTAATGCGCGCGGCCGGTCTTTTCTATATGCAGCACTATGATAGTGTTGTTAAGAACATTTCGCTGATGAGCCATGCAGCCCGTAATATGGACCGGCTGTTTACCAACGAGCTTACGCTTGAAGACTGGGTAAAAGAAGCGGAAGCCTTACAGGAAGCATTGAGCGATAAAGTGATCGTACAATCGGTGTCGCAGTTACCGCCGGAAGTATACGCTGCAAAAGGTAAAGAACTGATCGATAAAATAAAGGCGCGCCGCAATCAACTGCCGGCGTTTGCCCGGCAACATTATCATTTAATTGCCAAAGAAGTTGAAGTTACAGGCAGCAGCCGGCGCGAGTATTTTGAAGTTGCCGGCAATGGAAATAATGAAATGACCGTATCGGTGTACCGTATGAGTGAAAAGGGAGAAAAAGCACGGCAACCTTTCTATAAAAGAACATTCAATCCCGGTCAAACAAAAGAGGTACGGCTGTTTGGAATTAAAGGCGAAGATGTATACGTGGTGAATAATGACGTAGACGATATAACCGTACGCATCATCGGCGGCCCCGGTAAGGATTCGATAGTACAGTCGAAACAGAAAGTACATATTTACGATAACGCCAATAATATTTTTGAGACCGCCAAAGCCCGCATGCATTTGTCGGAAGATACTGCTGTGCACAAGTGGAACTACAAATGGTTTAGGTACGACAAAAAGGGCTTTCTGCCAATTCTTTTCTACAGTTATGAAGACCGCATTTATGCGGGGTTGAGATACAGGATGAAAAATCAAAAATGGCGGCGCGAACCGTTTGCCTGGGCACAGGAGTTCGGTGTGCATTATTCCCTGTCGCAAAGAGCCCTCAGTGCATTTTGGGAAGGTTTATATCCAAATGTGTTGGGAAAGTGGAACTTCACTTACCGGGCGGAATATGATGTAGTACGATGGACAAATTTTTATGGAACCGGTAATGAAACCCGGTCGGTGACCAGGGATATCGATTACTATCGCATGCGCAGTGAAGAATGGCTTGTAAAGGCCGGGTTGTTTCGCAAACTGGGAAAAAGCACGGTGCAGGCAATGGGTTATTATCAGCGGGTAAGAAGCAGGCAGGATAAGGACCGCTTCTTTACAAAATATTTTTTGCACAACCAGGAAGTGTTTAATACGCATCCATATGCAGGTCTGCAATTGACCTGGTCATACATACACCTGAAAGATTCAGTGGTGCCCGTATCGGGGTTCACCTTCCAGGCGAATGCGGTATATGCCAATGATTTCAGGTTGGATGAATTCTTTCAGCGATATAATGCAAGTGCGCAGGTATACATACCGTTATTGAACAAAGTATCGATGGCCATACGCTTTGGCGGCGAAACCATCGTTAACAACGATGTATTGGGAACGGGTCAGGCATATGAGCACGCCATCGTGGGCGGTCCGCGTACTATTCGCGGGTTCCGGCGCGAACGGTTCTGGGGTAAAACCGCTCTTTATAACAGCAACGAATTACGGTTCATCACCAATATGCGAACCCGCTTCATGACAGGTAAAATAGGTTTCTTTGGCTTTATAGACAATGGACGGGTGTGGATGCCGGGCGAAAGATCTGACAAATGGCATTTTGCATGGGGCCCGGGTATCATTATAGTACCGTTTAACAAATACAATATCACCGTTTCTTACGGTATGTCAAAAGAGATCAGTTTGGTACAGTTACGGTTGAACCGCATGATCAATATGATGCGCTAGACCCCCGCCAAAACATACTTTTTCTCCCTGTTTTAAAATCAATGATTTTTTACAATTCTCCCGCAGGCCGGGGTGATAGTTTTGTGCTACAAAACAAAAACAATGATGCCATTACAGATCACCAGGTACCTGATAGGCGTGTTGATGATTCCCGCCAGTATCAACGCGCAAACAACAGGCAGCAAGATAAAAAACAATAAAAACAAGGAGATAATTATGAACACCGCACAACAGAACAAAGCGATCGTATTGAAGATATATGAACAATGTTTAAATAAGCGGAATTTTGATCTGCTGAATGACCTTGTATCGGAAGCGTATACCGGTATACAGGGTAAAAAAGGTGCAGCCGGTTTTCAGGAACCCATGCAGACGCTGATACAATCTTTTCCTGATATGCAATGGAACCTGACGAACCTGATAGCTGAAGATGATAAGGTGTTTGCAAGCTGGAAAGTGCAGGGCACACATTCAAATCCATTTAATAATATTCCTGCAACGGGCAAAATCATCAGCAGTGAGGGAACCGGCGTGTTGACCCTGAAGAACGGAAAAGTGATAAGTACACAGGTATTGACCGACCGACTTGGTTTTATGCAGGCGCTTGAAGTATTGCCGGCCGATGTAAACGTGTTGTTCAACAGGAAGGCGCATAACGGGCAGGTGAATTTTATAGACAAATTCTTTGTGCCTGCTGCGGCCATTAAGGAGTTTCGCGAGCGGGTAAAAATCAACCGCAATTTTATTGAAAAGCTGCCAGGCTTTATTGAAGATGCGGCTTATGAATATACTGATAACGATGGCAACCTGATCTTCATAACGGTGGCCATGTGGCAAAGTGCCGAAGCACTAGGCAATGCCAAAGAAGCGGTGCAGGCCGGATATAAAAAGGAAGGATTTGATGCGCCTGCCATGTTCAAAAGGCTGGGTATTACCGCCGACAGGGGCATTTATACCCGGGTACATGAGTAACAGTTGTATAAATAAAAAAGCTACCCGGTCGCTGGGTAGCTCTTTCTGATCATAGATTGGATTAACAGTAAAACAACCGGAAAGGGAGTTAACACATAGT
>CBIHPC010000029.1:0-47351 GCA_966211305.1 uncultured Niastella sp. | reverse complement strand
ACAAAGATCAGCGGAAGTAGATCAACTGCCAGGTAAGGGATCTCGCTTTTCTGCTTTTGAACAGGCATATGAAAGCTCGCTTTAATAGTGAAGAAATGCAGGTACTTCACAGGGAATATTGGTATTTAGCGAAAATGAAGAGCGGGCAGGTTATTTATTCATGGTTACCTTGAATGCACTTCTTGTCATGTACGACATGAAGTAGTTGTCCATGAGCAATTTTCCGGTATGGCCCAGCCTGTTTGGGGTGAGCCAGTGGGTTGTGGGGTTTTTGAAGCCGGCCTCTTTGAGCAGGGAGATCCAGGTTTTGGGCTGCTGGTGTTTGTGCCACTCTATACTTGGAACGAATATGTTCTTTATGCCGAGATCATTGAAGAAATTGTTGCGCGCTGCATCGGTAACTATTAAAGTGCCGTTTGGTTTCATGATCCGGTATACGTTCCTGAAAACGGCCAGGTACCGGTTGTAGCTTGCGTCATCTTCCAGTAAATGGATACAGGCTTCTTCATCGAGATGGTTGATAGAGGCATGCATCATGACGATATCGAACGATCCGTTGGTGGTTTGTTTCAGGTACTCCTGCAACGTAAGCGGCAGCAGATTGACGGGTAGTGATTCGGGCAGTTCGCTGCGGATCTCATTATACGCGTTGATCATCCCGTTTCTCGATCCGTCAACTTCCGGCTCGAGGCATATAGCCTTATTGGCGCCTTTCACCGCCGCATAGAACGAAAGCAAACCGCGGCCGCCGCCTACATCCAGTACATCTTTTCCCGCCAGTTGAACATTTTCGAAAAGATTGTTGAGGTAGAATTTCAAATTCGATTTGCGGGAATACATTTTTTTGCTGACCATCAGGTCGTAAAAATCGGTAGCGTGTTTTGGTGTCATTGTAAAAGATTTAAGAAACTTTACTGCTAACGTTCAGGCTTAATGTAAAACGTGAAAGGAGCTCCTCTCTTTTTGTTTTCACTTCAAACGGCTGGTTCAGGAAACGGCGATAGAAATTGTGAAACGTGAAACGGCAAATGTGAAACCTGGCCTTCTTCGGCAATCGGCTCGAATTCCGAGCGGCGCAAGGTCGTAATAAAACTGAACAATCGCGAGGCCATTCACCATTCACTATTGACCATTTTACCAGCAGATCCCTTCATAGTTAGGCAGTTCTTCCAGGTCGTGAATTCTTGCCAGGTCAATGATGGCGCTTTTTTCTTTCAACAGATGGTGATAGTTCCTGCTATCGAAATTCCGGTGGCTGATCACTACCACGTCATTTGCTGAAATGGCATCTTCGAGGTTATTGCTGATGTGTTCAGACAAGTGGGGTAAACGTTCATTGATATACGCTTTGTTGGCGCCTATCAGTTTCGACAGGTTAACGTATTCGTCATAAATGGTGAGCCGGTAACCTTTGCCTATAAGGGTTTCGGCCAGGTCAACGTACGGACTGAACCGCAGATCGTCTGTGCCCTCTTTAAAGCTCAGCCCTACCATACAAATATTCTTCTTGCCGGTTTCGGTGATCATGTCAACCGCTTTTTTGCGGTGTTGCTCATTGGAGGAATTGATCATTGACAGTACAGGCGTATCGATATAGTTATCGTGCCCAAGCGTTACCAGCCCTTTTAGGTCTTTGGGTAAACAGGAGCCGCCGAATACATAGCCCGGTTTCAGGTATGCCGGCGAAATATTCAGCCGGGTGTCTTTGCAGAACAGGTCCATTACCTTGAACGGATCTATATGCAATGCCTTACAAATGGTGCCTACTTCATTGGAGAAGGCAATTTTCAGGGCGTGGAAGCTATTGTTTACATATTTAATGATCTCCGCTACTTTAATGTCGGTTATTTCAATGGGCGCATTCAGGCAGCGGTATAAAGAAGCCACTTTTTCCATGGCAACCGTATTATCTCCGCCCACTACAGTAATTGCCGGGTGATAATAATCATATACAGCAGACCCTTCCCGTAAAAACTCGGGGTTTGAAACCACGGAGAAATGGTGGCCTCTTTTTTTGCCGGAGAATTCTTCCACAATTTCACCATAGCGTATGTTGGTGCCCGGCACCACCGTGCTACGGATCACCACTGTATGAAAACCGTCCTTTGTTTTTAACGCCTTTCCTATTTGTTCAGCCGTTTTAAAAATGTAAGAAAGGTTCAGGTGGCCGTTCGATGAGGGGGGCGTACCTACGCAGATAATGCTGAGGTCAGTGTTGTGCACAGCTTCTTCGGCGCAGATGGTTGCTGAAATACTGCCCCTGGCATGCCCTTCGGCGATAAGGTGGTCGATGTCTTTTTCCTGTATAGTGGCCTGGCCGTTATTGATGAGCTCCACTTTGAATTCGCTGACATCAACCCCTGTCACTTCATGGCCGTTTTTGGCGAGGCAGCCAACACTTACACATCCTACATAGCCTAGTCCGAAAATCGAGATTTTCATGGTGTGTTACAATTTATATCTGTTAATCTGCTTTTTCATAAAGACGGTCATGTCGTCCCATTGCTGAAGCAGTTGGTTTCTTGTTCCTGACTGTTTTTCGCGGTCGAAATTCATTTCAATGCATTTGTTTATAAAAGGCAATGCGCTGTCGCCCGGTAAATGTTGCAGCAGGCCCGCTTCCATCAGCATTTCATTGGCTTTCATTTTACGGGTGCCGCAGTAAATGCCCGGCACACCGAGCATAGCTCCTTCCCTTGCCATGCTGTCGCCCGACGACAGCACAAGCCGCGAGTAATAAATGAGCGAGTGAATATCTTCCACCGGTTCCTGTAAAATGGTCCAGTGTTTTGGGTACCTGCCGGCATAACTTTTATCTTCCAGCGATAGGATCACTTTTGTGTTCGTATGTATGTTGCCGGCAAAACTGCTGATAATGCCATCCTGCTGGTTGTAATAGTTGAATGATTTGTTGCTTACCTCGCGCACAAAAATGTATTCATACGGTTTGAGGCCATATGGCGTGAGCGCTTTATCCGCCGGTTTGAACCGGCTGGGGCTTAAGTAGCTCCATTCCTTTAAACAATTGAATACCGATACTTTGCTGCTCTTTTCAACGATGGGCGGAAAGAACAACTGGCTCGACAGGCTGGCGTTGATGCGGTTGATGCGCCTGCGTTCAGGATCGTCGTAAAACTGTATCACCGGTATGCCGGCAATTTTACAGGCAAGCGCCAACGGAATACTGCTGGCCGCTACGCAGATATTGTAATGCTCTTTTTTTATAAGTTCCAGAAAAGCAAGCGTACGTTTGATATTTCCATCCCAGAGGATCGACCATTTTGTACCATTGCTGCTTCCCACCGGCACCGTATTGAAGCCGGGGTATTCCTTTTTAATGATGCCGGGTAATTTGCCCCGTTGCAGATAACAGATCGTTACCTCCCAGTTCTCTTCCTGCAACTCTTTCGAGATCCCTTTGAAAAGGTTAAGCTGTGCCGGATGTTTTATGTCGAAAAGGATCTTCATGTTTCAGTTCTTTAACCCGGGATGAGGTATTCTCGTCATCATCGAATGCCATACGCCGGTAATGCGGCAGATGTTTTCGGCGGCTGATGCGCCTTCCAGAAAACCAAATCTTGGCAGCATATAATGGTCTTTCAGCAGTTCCGGTGTGAGGTATTTCGGTTGAGAACAAAAAGCCAGTTTATAATCGAGGTTATTCAGGATCTGAATTTCGCGCTGGCTGAAATCGCCATTGGGGTATGCGAAATAAGATACTTCCTTCCCTATCCATGATTCCAGTTTTTGCCGCGATGTCTTTAATTCGTCATAAACCTGTTTGTCCTGGCAATTAATGAGAATAGGATGCGTTAGGGTATGCGACCCGATGGTTACGAACGGGGAACCGGCAATTGATATAACCTCTTCAACCGTCATGGCGTCCCTCCCGGGGAACACTTTCTTTTTCAACTCCTGTATTATGCTCAGCCGTTTTTCTTCCGGCATTTTTTTCAATTCCTTTTTGGTGAACTCAAGCATACCTTTTTGTTTGGCCTGTTTCACATACGACCACCAGTACGCGCCTTCTTCTGCAGGTGTGGTAGATACAAAAATGGTCACCGGTACTTCATACCTGTTTGCCACCTCTACCACGTTCTTTACGTTCGATTGCCAGCCATCATCCACTGTAAGGCAAACGCCTCCCCTCGGAAATGGCATCTCCCCTTTTTTTACCTTTTCAATGTCGAGCGGGCTCAGGAATCTGAATCCTTTTTTTCTCAGCCAACGGACACAGAATTCAAACTCCTGTTTTTCGGGTTTATGAAAATAGAGGGGAATGATACATGGTGTATTCAATGCTTTTTTCCTGGCCTGACGTACAAATCCTGCCAGAATAAATGTATTCGCGGCTACATAACCGAGTACATTTCGTAAACTTCTGCGCATAACCTGGGGGTTTAATTATCGAGGGCTTTCTGGTAAACGGCTTTGATGCGTTTGGCTACCGTTTCCTGGTCGAGGCCCAGCTCTATGATCCGTTGTCTACCGTTGGTCCGCTGGTTCAGGGCCGGGGAATCGATGGCCATTTTTATTTTTGTAGCAAAATCCTTTGGGTCGAATGATGCTATAAAACATCCTTTTGTTTCACCGAACACCCATTTTACATCGCCTACATCGGTACTCACTATGGGACAATTACAGGCCATTGCTTCCTTGATCACATTGGGCGAGCCTTCCATAAATGAGGGGAATACAAGCACATCGGCTTCATTCAGGTATTTGGGTACATCGCTGTGGCGAACGGGGTATGGACAAACCAGTTCCACATTATTCAGTTGCTGCACTGCCGCTGCTGCCAGCGGAAAATTCTTGCCGGTTTTGGTTTTGCTGCCGAGGAACAGGGCTTTCTTTTTCCCGTTTACCGCAAACGAATGCCCGTTTTGATGCAGCGTCAGCGGCTGGAACTTTTGCATGTTCACGCCGTTGGGAATGATGTACGACTTATCTTTTTTGTATACCGATTTGTCAATATTGCTCGATTTCGAAATAATGGCCTTTACAAACGGTTGAATCAGCCATGTAAGGAACCACGAGATCCTGCTGCTTAATGTTACTTTGTTCTTTCCTTTAAATTCGCCATTGGCATCGGTGCCCATTAACGACAATACAACAGGTGTTTTTCTGCCTGCGCCAATTAAGGCCGTCCAGCCGGAATATGTATAATGTGCATGAATGAGGTTGTAATGTTTTTGTTTGAGCATTTTTCGTAGCCGCAGCCCCGATCTTACATAACCCATCAAACCTTTTCCTGTTACGGGAAAATAATCCACGTCAATTCCTTCCTTTTTTAGCGATTCGCCCTGTTCTCTAATGAAAGGAATGATCTCGAACTCTTTGCTGTTGCCGCTACAAACGAAAAGTACTTTCATATAAGTTCAGTTAAAATTGTCCCTGCTCCTGTTTCCGGCACCTGATCAACACATCTTCGTAGGTTTGTTCAAATGCCTTTCCCATTTTCTCAATTACAAATTCTTCTTCAATGATCTTTCTGCCGGCTTTTCCAAAAGCGCTGCATTTTTCAGGGTTATCGATGAGTTCGGTGATCAGCCCGGCAATTTCATTTTCCGTTTGGTGTGTTACCAGGTACCCGTTTACATTGTTATGAACAATTTCGCGGGTACCGCCGGCGTCGTTGGCCATTACCGGCCGCGCCAGGCTCATATATTCAATTATGGAGTTTGAAATTCCTTCACCGTGTTTGGCTACGTTCGAAAACAGCACGCCAACGGTGCAGCTGTTCACTACGGCTTCCACATCGGTTATTCTTCCTGTCAATATTATTCTTGGGTTCCGTTCAACCAGGTCGCGAAAAGGTTTGAACACATTCTTATCGCGGCAGCTATCGCCAACGGCAATGAAGGTGATATCGTCCCGTACCATTGTGATCTTTTCTGCCACGCTGAAAAAGGTTTTGTAATCCTTGTTGGTTGAAAAGGTGGCCACCATTACTACCGCGAACGGCGTACTAATGCCGTATTTCGAGCGTACCTGGTCGGGGGTTGGCAGGTTCTCAAAACGGTTAAGGCTTATCCCATTGTAAATGATCTTTATTTTCCGCAGCGGCGGCTTGTACGCATCAATACCGGCCCGCGAGTTGGAAAGGATAACGGTTGAGAATTTAAAATTGATACGGTCGATAAGTTTATTGAACGACCATCTGCCGGCATGCGGGGGCGCCGAAGTGATCTGTCCGTTCAACAAAGGAATACGCATGCCAATTACGGCGGGCAGCGCATAGAACGATTGAATGCGCCCCCATGTATGGATCAGGTGGGGTTTGAACTGCCTGCATAACTTATAGAACTTAAAAAAGATGGTAAGATCATTTCTTTTCCATTTTTTCGGAATGATCTTGTACAGTATCCTCAGGTTATGAAATGCAGGGAAATCAACTATCGGGTCTGTTACTACAACCATGATCTCATAATTGTCTTTACGTGACAGGTAAGTAAGCAGCTCTACCAGCCGCCGTTCTTTACCTCCGCCCTTGAAACTTCCGATAAAAAAAAGGATACGATTTCTTTGTTTGTTAAGGATCATGTCTCTGTTTCTTATGTTGTAAGATCAGCCTGGCAGTATACGGCCTTCCCGGCTGGTGATAATATTGTCAGTTTCTGACAGGTAGCGGATCAGCTTTCTTGCAAGTACCCTGTAGCCATGATTGTGGGCAACATAATCCCGGGCTTTTTCCGACATAAACTGGTATAGTTCTGGCGTTATTGAAGCGTATTGTTTGCACAGATCGAACACATCATCGTAAATAATGCCGAGATTGTTATTTGAAATGATTGAGTCGGGGTTTACATTAACGCCCGATAATACAGGTGTACCTACCGACAATGATTCAAGAAATGTATTGCTGAACCCTTCGTAGTGTGAGGTGTTCAGCAGGTATCTGGCGTTTGCCAGAAAGGGCAGTACTTCGGCCCGTTGCAGGTAACCGGTGAATTTTACATTTGGCAACTGTTTTAATTTTTCAAGGTATTCGCTGGTTTCCTCATCGCAATTGCCGCTTTCTTTACCGGCAATGACGAACGTTTCTTTTTTCAACAGGCTGGCAATCTCGTATAACCGCTTCAGGTTTTTTTGCGCCCGGTAAATACCCAGCCAGGCAATATAACTTCCGGGGCGGTGGTCATCGCCAAGTTCGGGGGCTTTCAGGTATAAAGGGTTAGTTATTTTTATGGCCGATTTTCCCGGGAATTTTCTTTTGATGGTTTGCAACTGAAAATTATTCTGACATAAAATATGGTGCGCGAACCTGAAGCCAAAGGTTAATAAGGAGTGATAGAAAGCTGAGTAATATTTGCGGAACCGCCTGTCGACCTGGTTGTCGTTCGAAATGCGTTGAATGAATTTTATATGCTGCATGCGGCACATGATACCGATCAGCATGGATGTCCACGCGGGGATACTTACATAGACGTAATCGGGTTTAACC
Source organism: uncultured Niastella sp. (assembly GCA_966211305.1). Lineage (GTDB taxonomy): Bacteria > Bacteroidota > Bacteroidia > Chitinophagales > Chitinophagaceae > Niastella. The sequence continues at coordinate 39,907 of CBIHPC010000029.1, read as the reverse complement.
GATTTGATCTGGTTGTAGGTGTGCGGGAAGCGGTAATAGATCCAACGCAGCCATCGAATGCCTTTGCTCCGGTCATAAAGAGGAATAACTTTAATATTGCGGCATTCCTCTTTCAGCTTTTCGTTGCCACTGGTGTCGGTCATTATCACCACCTCCTGCCCTTCTTCCAGCAAACCTCTTATCCAGCTATAGGTTTGAACGGCTGCACCGCCGCAGGGCTTTTCATCCTCTCTCATCAGGTTGAGCAGCTTATCGTCGTAAAATAAGAATCTGGCCATGTTTAATTAAGAATTGTGCAATAAATGCGGGTTATATTTTTATCGCTTTGAGGGCACTCTTTATAGAAGCATTTACAGTGGTCGTTTCGGCTGTGTTGCGGCGCTGGTTAAGGTTGCCCAGCATTTTAATTATCTGCGCCACGTTTTCTTTTACCGGCAACATGCTGTTTACCCTGAAGATCGAAACACCTGCACATTTCATATTTTCAAGGATCTTGTCCTGGATGTTCCGCCATTTTTCAATATCCCTGCGCAGGCCATCATCATCTTTTCCTGAATGGGAAGCAATGACCTTGCAGCGGCCGCGCAGTCTTTTCACCACTTCACCGGTATCGGGCGTATCGATGTATATAATGGCATAGGGCAATGGTACAAGTGTTAAATATTCGTTCAACAGCTCATTTGCCCGCTGATCGTCTGCATCGTTATCTTTTATGAAAAATGATCTTTGCAGCAGCCCTTCATCGATGACGCAGGGTTTTGCAGCCGCTTTTTCAATGATCGCCTGGTACAGGCAAAATGTGGTAAACAGGAAATAGGCCGATCTGAAACGTTTGTTGGTATCCCCGTCATCGTAAAAGCTGTTGTCAGATAAATGTTTCCAGCAAAATTTAGCCAGCAGCTGCTGATCAGCGTCAAACCGCAGCCCATACTCGACCGGAACGCTTTTGACCGGTTTTTTATGCAGCAAACGGCGCATTTTATACCATAGCCAGCTTTTGACTGAATGTATCGATGGTTTTTTTGTGAGAAGCATTTCGGGATAAACCCATTCCGATGCGCTTTCCCATTTCCTGCACAGCGATTGATAAATAGTGGATTTTCCAACTCCGGGCGGTCCGATGATCTCGATGACTTTTGACTTCATGCTGATTTCACGGGTTTTAAATGTTTTCCCAGATATTCCTTTTTATATTCAACAACACCTGTTCCAGCGGCATTTCTGCATCCACATCTATAACCGTTGCGTTCCCGAATGTGAGGCGCGAAAGGTGAATACATTTTTGTTCAATCATCCTGTGATCATGGTCGGTTTTGCGGCGGGCAGCAACTTCCGGCGAAATATTCAACCGGAAAACGAGATCGGCCCCTGCCTGGCAAAACCTGCCGAATTGCTTTTTTTCAAACTTCGATAACCAACCGCCGTTGCCCGATTGTAATTTGGGGCCGTCAAAAAAGCCCGTTACGTTTTGCTGGGGAAAGCGGTCGCAGATCACAAGGCTGCTTTTTTTGCTTAGCCTTTTGGCCAGCCGCAGCATGCTTATTTTCCTGCTGATCAACAGAAGGTAAAAGAGTCCTCCTGCCATTTTTCTAAAGTAGCGTGAAACAAATGCGTTGTTGAAAAGAAATCCTGTTTGGGAGAACAGTGAATGATCGTAGCTCTTAATGTTAGGTCGTTTGCCAAAATAGAAATAATGGGTATCAATTTTAAAGATGAGCCATTTCACCAGCTCGTTGCAAATGGTGCTTTTGCCCGAACCGTCGCTTCCTACGAAGGCGATGATTTTGCCGCCGCCGGTAATTGTTTTTTTAAGTTGCAGCGGGCCGGTGAGCTGGCTGATGTACCGGGCTTTTTTTAAAAAATGTTTGTAATAAAAAGTTTTTACAGTGGCCAGCCGCCATTTGCTTTTTACGCAGTCTGATACCTGATGATAAAAGAACGAGGAAAGATGCAGCATGGCCGGTACATTACTTTCCTTAAGGATGCGGTTGATGTCGTTGTCAAAGCTTTCCGGTACGTTCAATTCAAGTTCCCTGCAAAGGTTGCGGAACGCGTTCGTTTGCACCTCGCATAACAAGGTTCTGAGTTCGTTCTGTTTGCCGCCGGGTATACCTGGTTTTTTATACAAACTGTTTGCCTGCAGGCGTACCAGCAGTACGAGGGTTTCCAGTTCAGGTATCGGAATGGGCCAGCCGGTTTGTTTGTCGAACGTAAGGTGGTTGAAAAACTGTTTTAACCAGGGCAATTGTAAATACCTTCCGTAAGTAATGCCATTCACGAGGTCGTAATGCGTGTGCAAATGCAATAATGTTCCGGTGTCATAATCGAACCCCAGCCAGTCTTCGAGGGCCGGAAACGCATTCCAGGGTTGGGTATTGAGCTTTTTATAAGAACGCTTTCCTAATATCTTTTCATAAAGCAACCTGTCTGCCGGATGAACGAGGATGTCTATATCTGTTTTCCCGGAAAGCGATGCCTGCAGATGCGTATTCCCTTTCCAGTGGGCAAACCGCACATTTGCCTGTAACAGATCGGCCAGCAACGCTGCGGTTTCTGCTGTTACAGGGGCGCAGGCTATTTTATCCTGCGTTTCAGGAACGTGAATTGTGGAGTGGTTTGCCACGATCATAATGATAATAATTATTTAAGCTGCTCCTATTTTGGCCCTTAGAATGGCCGGCCCGTCATCTTCAGCATACAACTCGGGCGCATTTTTCGATATGGGCAGCATCACTACCAGGAAGATCGATAATGTTGCGGCCACTTCGGTATACCGCCCTGAAATGGTATAGGCCATAAACGACATGCCGCAAAATAGAAAGATCAGTTTATCGCGGTATTGCGTTGATGCCCGCCAGGCCTGCATAAACGCGGTACCCATCATGAAGATGTACAGTACCACGCCTATTATTCCGCTCGAGTGCAGCAGGTTGGGAATATCGCCATGCAGGCTTCTTTCGGCCAGCACGCCTTTGCCATAATTGCCGCCGCTGTTGAACAACTCATATCCGAACCAGGGGCTATAGGCATGATAAGTGAACATATCGTCGTAGAGTAATGAATATTCAAAAAAGCGTTTTTCCTCGGCCAGTTCGCGTTCATCGAGTTTCCGCAGTTCGATCCGTTCTTTGAACTCCTGAAAGAAATCGGTATTGTTATAAACAAAGAACCCGATCATCGCAATGATACCGCCGGCCATAAAAAGCATTTTCGCTTTTTGCCGGGTCATCAGGGTCATAAGGCAAATGATGATGCCAATAGCGCTTAGTAAAATAACGGTCCTTCTCAAGGTGAGCATGATAAAGAAAAAGGTAATGACCGATACGATCAGGTACAGCGGTTTTTTTTCGCTTACTCCATACATGAACACCATGAAAAGCGCCAGTGGCAGGGTGTTGAATGCCGCGGCCCAAAGATTGCCGAACATAACGCCTTTTGTAATGCCGTACATTTCCATTGGCGAATATTTATAATAGGTAGCAGCCAATGCATTGACAATAAAAAGCATGAGTATCAGCAGGCAGGCATTGCTCAATTCTTTAAATACTACTTCCGGTGGGAATTTCCGGTATATACCCGGTATTAACGCAATGAGCATGAATAACCAGATCACCGAAAAAACATAGGGCCTTATCAGGGTAAGGTCGCTCGATTTGTTGAGCAGGATCAGAAAATAAACGATCAGCAGCAATGACCAGATATTCCTACGGAAGAAAAATCCGCTCCTGTATGCGCAAACTATAACAGCCAGGCTCATGAAGGTATAATACAGGAATGCGGGGTTAGGTGAATCAATGATCCTGTCAACAAAAAAAAGCACCGGTAAATAAAATATTCCCCGTTCGTTTTTTTTAACGATGCAATAAAGCGCCATGCCATGAAAGAAGATGATCTCTATAAGTAAAAGAAACGTGTTCATGTATTATGTTTAGTGAGGTGTGCTACACATACAGGTCGTTGTTTAAGAAGTGTGGCATACCTGTAACAGAACGATACAGGCAGTTATACTCATTAGAACCGAAAACCGTTCCCTTGCCAGGTTGGTGAACTTTGAGTAAAACACATCGGCCGATAAATTTTCCCGGGCGTATTGTAATGACCGGCGCCGCATGTGGGATAGCGTTTGATAATCGGAGATCATTTTTTCAAGTGCCGAGGTTAGGTCGTCAACGCTGTCACTTTTTACCACAAACCCGTTATCGCCGTTGCTGATATTGCATTTGGCACCGCAGGTATCGGTACAAATAACAGGTAATCCGTAACCGAGGGCCTCATTTACCGAAACGCCATATTGTTCGTTAATGGCCGGCAATACAAATATGTGATGCGAAGCGTAGAGTTCTGCCATTTTTTTATAAGGAACATTCTGTTTGAATTCAACCCGGCTGTCAAGATTCAGTGTAGCGGCCTGTTGTTTCAGAAAATCGAAATTGGCTTGTTGCTGTTCTGTGGCGCACTCGCCTGCAATGGTTGCTGAAAACCGGTATTTGTGGGCAAGGTTACCGAGTGCCTGTATGAACAGCAGGTGCTTTTTTCTTTCCTGGTGGTATTTGCCGATCATTATGATGCGGGGTCCATTTATTGAGATCTGGTTGAAGATCCTGTCTTCCGATGTTACGTTTACCGGCAGCGGAACATAATACATATGTTTTAACCGGCCGGTCTTTTCGGGCAGGTCGTAGCTGACTATCGGGGTCATCCAGGCTGCTTTAAAAAAGCGGATGGTCATTTTTTGTTTTAACCGGGTTTTCCAGGTCCTGCACCTGATCAGGGGTTCCTGGGTGTAAAAAACGATCCTGGTTCTGGCCAGCAGCGCATAAAAGGCTGCCATCAGGGAAAACAACTTATAGGGATCGCGTATAATGATAATATCGGGTTTCAACTGCCTGAACATTTTCCAGTAACTGTGAGGCGCAGGGAAATAATATCTGTTGTTCACGCCACCGTTCTTGAAGGTCTTTTCAATCAATACCGACAGTTTGCTTTGTTTGTGCCGTACAGGTTGAATCAGGCTATGATCTTCGGTTGGGCCAATACAGGCTACGTGGAAGGTGATGTCATGTTTTTTTTCAAGCAATTTTTTTATTAACTGAACCTGATTCGTATGATAGCGCGGGGCCACGAACAGCAATTTCATCGGTATTTTATTTTAGTTTTTACTGAAGGCTGCGTCCGATTTAAAGAATTTTATAGAAGATCTGATGCGTTTAAATTCCAGCCTGTCCTCCTTACTCAACCCGGCAACATAAAAGATCAATAGTGAACCTATAAAAGCGGCCGGGGCCAATAAGATCAATTGATAAATGCCTGTTGAACCGGTTTGCGTGGCCATCCACATGGCCGATGCCAGCATGAGCATTGCGGTAATGGTAGGACGAAGGTTTTCTGCAAACGCCGCTTTCGATTCTGTTTTTATCAGCGTTGTAAGTATTCTGCGTTGCCCTATGAACAGGAACAGCCTGCTGATCATCATACTGACGCAAAGCCCGGGGATCCCGAACTGCGAGATCAGCATTACGCCGAAGCCTGCAAACAACGCTCCTGCGATAAGGGTTAAATACACTTTCTTCTTTATGTCTAATGTAGCGCTGATAATGCAGGAGTCGTTCCTTACGAATGTATCCTGGATGGTCATTATCATGATCAGCGCATTGACGGTATGGCCGGCAAAATGCTCCCTCCCTACCCATGCGTTCAGGAACGGCTGGTTAAATAAAATGATGGTTGTTCCAAAGGCCGTGGTAAGCAGCAGGGAAACGCGGTTGATATTCTTTCTTACATGATTTACTTTTTCGAATTCCTTTAAGCCGATCAGTTTTCCTATGCCGGGCATAATGCCGAGGATCAGCCTGTTGATGAGCCCCTGGAGGGCGGCGGGAATGAATTTGGTCAACGTATAATAGGCTACGGCAACCGGACCCGTAATGATACCGAGCAACAATTTATCGCTGCTTGTATTTACGAGGTTGGCGCCGGCATCGGCGAGGTACCAGGCGCTTAATTTTCCGAAACGGAAAATATTGGCCCGCGATGGTTTGCTTATACCGAACCAGGATACGTTTCGTTTTACCACCACATAAAACGACAAACCGATGAGCAGGCTTTCAAACAGGTGCACCAGGGCGAGCCCTGTAAGGCCAAAGCCCCAGATGAGCGCCAGCACTTTCAAACCACCCCCGATGATGACCACGCCGGCACGCATTCCCATTCGTTTAAAGGTAAGGTTCATACCCCTGAGTATGGCTTCAAACAATTCGAAGAACTTAAAAACAAGTACTGAAAAGACCAGCAGTACACAGGTGGTCCTTATCAAAGTGAAATGTTCTTTTTCGGCATGCGTGATATAGGGCGAATACCAGGCGATAATGCTGCCGGCTATCAACACTACCGGCATTACCAAAAGCATTACCACAAAGGCTGCGCCTGCTTCACTTCTTAATTCATCAACAGTAGCTACGTCCTTTTTTTGCGCTACCGTCCATTTCAGTACTTGCGACGACCGGGTATCTGCAATATTTACATACCCGGTGAACTGGCCAAGCATTTGCCAAATGCCAAATAATGATGTTCCCAGTCCGGCGATAACAAACGGATTCACAAACAAACCGGTTAACCGGTTGGCAGTGTAATCCAGCATACTGGAGAGTGTGTTCAGATAGGCGCGTTGTTTCAGATTTTCCTTTGCGCCTGTCTTTTTGTTCTTCTTCCCGTTGGTATCTTCAGAGGGTTTCGTTATTGTCGGTTTTTCAATCATTATCAAGTCGTTTTAAGATGCGTTCTTAACCGGGTTCATTACAAAATTGTCAATGGAATAATATTTCCTGAACCATTGAACGAAATTGTACAATCCGGTATGCACGGTAGTAACAGGTTTATAGTAGAAGTTGGCGACCAGTTCGTTTATATCTGCCCAGGTAGTGAGCACATCGCTTCGCTCCTGTTCTTTCATTTCTATAATAGCTTTTTTGCCGCAGTGGAATTCTATTTCCCGTACAAATTCCATCAGCTCAACCGGGTTGTCATTGCCGAGATTATAAATTCGCCAGGGCGCGGGTGAACTGGATGCATCGGGTGTAAGGCCGCTCCAGTTTGCATCTGCCGCTGCCGGCTGGTCAAGCACATGAACAAAGCCCTCGACGATATCGTCTATATAGGTAAAATCGCGTTTCATTTTACCCTCATTGTATACTATTATCGGTTCCCCTTTCATGATGGCTTCGGCAAAAAGGAAATAAGCCATATCGGGCCGGCCCCAGGGGCCATACACCGTAAAAAAGCGTAAACCCGTTGTGGGAATATTAAATAAATGGCTGTACACATGGGCCATCAGTTCATTCGATTTTTTGGTAGCCGCGTATAAGGAAACCGGATGACTGGTGTTATGCGTTACCGAAAAGGGCATTTGTTCATTCAATCCATAAACACTCGACGAACTGGCATATACCAGGTGCCTGATCCTGTAATGACGGCAGGCTTCCAGAATGTTCAGGAACCCATTCACGTTCGATTGAACATATACGTCGGGGTTAGTGATCGAGTACCTTACGCCCGCCTGTGCCGCCAGGTGGGCCACCATGTCGAACTTTTCCTTTCTGAAAAGGCTCAGGATCTCCCTTTTGTCTTCCAGGTTCAGTTTGATGAACCGGTACTTCGGGTACTTACTGCTCTGCACAGCTGTATTCCATCGGATGTCTTTCCGGCTGATCCCATTCTCTGCCAAACGTGCGTACTTCAGGTTGATATCATAATATTCATTGATATTATCCAGGCCAACCACTTCGTCGCCCCGCTCCAGCAGCTTTTTGGTAAGGAAATAACCAATAAAGCCGGCGCTACCTGTAACCAGAATTTTCATCTGTAAATATTTATTTTGTTTTTGCCAGATGGAACTTACCATGTCAAAATTTTCATTGCCTTATTTCCATACTGAAAATTTTGCCATGGACGTTTCATAACCAACTATTTTAAGAAGAAATTATACCCTTTGCAGTTTTGATTTTTTGCGTTGCTTTTCGCGGTATACGTTTTCATAACCATATCCGTAGCTGTAACCGTACATGCCGCTCATAATGCCTCTCGATCTGATGCCATTGAAAACAATGTGCGGGTTTTTCAATGCCTTGAACTTGTTATTGTCGTCGAGCAGTTGCACCATGGTTTTGGGCGTACGGTTGTGCCGCATTACGAACAGGGTGAGGTCGCAGAATTCGGAGAAGATGTAAGAGTCGGAAACCGGGTCAATGGGAGAAGCGTCAAGCACCACATAATCGAATGTAGCCGTTAAATAATTGAGCAGGTGGTTAAGCCGGCCGCTTAAGATCAGCTCTCTTGAGTTGTCTTTGCCGATCCCGGCGCTAACGACAAACAGGTTCTCATCCATCGTATTGCTGATTATTTCCTCTGGGTCTTTGGAGCCTTCAAGGAATTCAGCTACGCCCGGTTTATCAACCACGCCCATTATCGATGAGGTTTTGGGAATGCGTATGTCGAGGTCAACCAGCACTACTTTATTACCGGCCAGCGCCAGGCTGCGCGCCAGGTTGGTGCTTACATAAGTTTTCCCTTCCGAAGAAATGCTGGAGGTTATCAGGATCCTTTTTATATCGAGGCTTTTCTGGCGGCCAACCAAACCAATGGCGGCGCGCAGGTGCCTGAACTGTTCGGCAACGACCGATGTTTTGCTTCCTGTTTTCAGCAGGGATTCATTTTCCTTGTTGGCTGAGATCTCGGCTATGACCGGTACGACGGTCAATGCTTCTATTTCCGACCTGAACAGGATCTTTTTATTCAGCATTTCCTTTGCCGAAATCAGCCCGATGCCTAAACCCATCGATACGGCCAGTACCGCAAAATAAATAAGTGTTTTCTTTGGGGCCACGGGGTCGCCGGAAGAGCTGGCCATATCTATGATCTTGCTGTCGGAGATGGCTGAAGAACTTGCCAGCGCCGATTGCTCGCGTTTTTCGAGCAGGTAATTATAGATGCTTTTTTTGGTGACCTGCTCGCGGCTGATATTCATGAGCTCCCTTTCTTTCCGGGGAATGGTGCGAAGCATTGAATTATAACCGCCGCTGATCGATGCCAGGTCTTTTTTCGAAGCTTCGAGGTTGATCCTTTGGGCCCTTAATTTTTCGAGAATGATAGGGCGGATCTGTTCTATTTCCTTGGCTATCGCTGTGGCAAACGGGTTATTCTCACCGGTTGATTTCATCAGCTTTTCATATTCCAGTTTGCCGTTGTACAGCTTCTGCATAAGTTCTGTCAGTACAGGATCGGAGATCCCTATGGTAGCCGGTATGATGTCGCCTTTATTTTCCTCCGAATTCACATAACGCTCCATTTCATTCAGCGAAGCCAGCTGCATGCTGAGGTCTGCCATTTTACGGTCGTTACTTCCAACGTTCTCGAGGTATTGCCTGCCCTGGGCGCTGAGGTCAACCACGCCTTTATCGGTCCTGAATGTTTGTATACGTTGTTCTATAGAGTCCAGCTCCTTTTCCACTTTTGCCAGGCGGGTTTCAATGAATTCGAGGGTATTGGCAGCGGTGCCTTTCTTTTCTTCTATCGATAAGCGGTTATACGCCACCAGTAGTTTATTTACAATATCTTCTCCACGGTCGCGTACTTCATCCCTGAAGGTGAGGTTAATGGTCGATGACAGCTTGCTGGAAGATTTTACCTCGAGACTGGCGATATAACCGGGGGCTACATTTTTCGGTTTATTTAAGCGGAAGAACATTGGCCCGCCGGGCGCTTCCGTCTGACGTTCATTTTTCTCGAACTTTAATTCTCCATATTTGGTAGATACCCATTGGTTAATTGGATATACTTTTTTCCCAATTACAACTTCCTTCACCCTGGGTTCATCCACATTCTTAAATTCACCGGCATTATTGTCGTCATAATAGTTAACTTGAAAGTTTACTACAGAATCACCCGTCGATTTCAGCTCATCAGGTTTTCTTGCAATAATGGTGATGGGCGAACTGTTGTAAGCGGAGGTAGGTTTTATTTTACCTTTATTACCGGCTGCTTCGTAAATGGGCGCATATAACTGAAGTTGTTCCACCACTTTTTCCATCAGTTTGCGGGAATGGATCACTTCCATTTCATTCTCGACGATATTTTTGGTGGGATAAATTTGCAAAGCCTCCAGAACGCCCGATTCATCAACTCCCTTTTTTTCGTCTTTTACCATTATGGTAGCATACGTTTCGTAAACGGGAATTGAATAAAATTTGAGGTAAGCCCATGCTCCTGCGAGCCCTAAGACCAGCAATACAAGGAACATTGGCCAGTAAGGAAGATACCAGTTGGTGACAACAGAAATGATATTCATTTCGTTGCCCGTCTTTTTGTTTGTTTGCATAATTACCTTGTTATACGGTCAATAATCACGGCGGCCAAACCAAGACCGCTCAGGATACCCGGCAGCCACATGCGGGTATTGCTGTTTTGTGAAACCTTTGCTTTGTTGGGCTCTACATAAAGAATGTCGCCCGACATAAGATAGTAATATGGTGATGTGAGCAGATTTCCTGAATTGAGGTTGAGTCTTTTAACGATGCGTTTGCCCTGTTCTTCACGAATGAGCGCGATATTGTCGCGGCGTGCATAAATAGTGAGGTCGCCTGCAAAACCGAGGGCTTCGAGGATATTTATTTTTTCATCGGGCACATTGACCACCATGGGGCGGGCAACTTCACCCAGCACGGTAACTTTAAAGTTCAGGTACCGTACGCTAACCACCGGGTATAACAGGTATTTATTATCAACCAGCACTTTGGTGATGTTCTCTTTCAGCTGCTGTTTTGTAAGGCCGGCGGCTTTTATGCGCCCAAGCATGGGCATGTCTATAAAACCGTCCATGTCAACCAGGTAACCCGATGCCTGGGTTGCGGTATAACCTATAGTTTGGGTTGAAACGGTAACTACAGTATTAAAAGGCTGGCTGGCCGTTGCATTCGGACTGCTAACGGTAACGCTTAACAGGTCGTTGTTTTGGATGACCGGCTCCAGGTTATTGATGGCATTGGTGATCTCGGTTTCGTTTATATTATTCAGGTATGCCACTTTTTTCGTGTTGGTGCAGTTGGTAAGCAGGATGCCGGAGAGCAGCACGATCAATAGCCAACCGCTACTTTTTTTTCTATGCGTAAGTTTCACGGTAATATTATTAGTGATGAAGTAAATAAAATCAGCAGGCCCCCCTGGCGTTGTTGTTAACAACTTCAAGGTGCGATTTAGGTATTTCGGCTGTCATATAATAACCAAGCGAAGGCAGGGAGATGCGTACAGTTTTGCCCAGCACTTCCATTACAGTACCTTCCTGTTCCATAAATAACCCGCATTTTACCCGAACGGTATCGTTCACGTCTATGTCGAGCCTTTCGAGTTTTACGTTCGAATGTTCTAACAGGAAATTTTTAATGGCCTCTATTTCAGAATCGCGAATGACGGCTGGCTTGCCCTGCCAGCTAACATAATTAAGAACGCCGTCTGTTTGTAATACGCTTATGCGTTCCTTATCGGTAATTCTTGCAAATACGTAGCAGGTAAAAAGCGGTTCGTAAACGATCTTTTTGCGATCGCTCCATTGACGCAGTACTTTATTGAGGGGACAATAATTCTCAATGTTCTTACGGGTAAAAACGGAGGCCACTTTTTTCTCCCATTTGGCATGTGTATATAATGCATACCATTTCTTCACCAGTTTCGGATCTGTATTGCTTTGAGAAAAGGCTTCGCCCAACATAATCCCAGTTTTAGTGGTTTATTTAAAAGGGTTTGAAACTATATGTAAATGGATAATTGGATAAAAAAAGGAAATGCAGAGAGAAATTGGATTTACAGGTGGGGTTCGGTCAAAACCTTAGCGTAAAGCAAAAGCTTTATAATTGCACGAAAATAAATTCGTACATCGGTAACGTTCTGAATTGGATTAAGAGAACCCGGCTGAAGAATGCCTTTTATACACCGCTTATTGTATGGAGTCAATGCATCAATAGAACCGGATACATAACAGAAAGAGCAAAAGTTACTTGTGTTGCGCAGGTTAATATTCAGGGGATGATTGGTAAATGTTATTTCAATATAAACATATTTAAATTATTAGACAATTATTTCGTCGGTAATCCTCATTTAATTGCGTTTAATCAATTGGATGATTAATGTTTAGCTGAATACTATGACAACCGTCATAAATTTGAATAGTAATAAAAAAGTAAAAGCAGGATTTTTCAGGTCAAAGAATAAGGCTTCGCCAAACAAGATCACATAAACTGGATCATGTTACTAAAACAATTCAATAATGGAAGTTAACGGATCGAAGAGAAGTGGTTAAATAAGGGTCAGAAATAAACAATGGCAAGGAAAAGATTCGATCAGAAATCACAGGGCTTCGCCAATCATAGACCCAAACCAAAGGAGAATAGAGACAATTAAGATTGCTCTTTAAGCTGGATAATGGATAGAGAAAGTATTAGCAAGAATAATGGATAGAGAGAAATTGGCAAGGAAGATGGATCGACACTAACAAATAGATACACATTTGATTTAGTGTCACCGGGCCTGGTTCAAAGGATTTATTTTAAGCGTTGTTTTACTGTGTTCAATCTGGGAGTAAATGGTACTCATCTAACGATTAATACCCCGTCAAAAAGAACTGCTCAAATTTAAAGATATTTATCTAATACAAACAAAAAAATTAAGGATTAGGTAACGAACTTTTGAATAAAAATATGCATGATTTTAATGGTGGAGGATTTTCCCCTTTTTGGGTTTGCCAGGTTTTTAATATAATAATGATATAGCATAATGCTTATTCTATCCATGCTGCTTTCAGTAAAAAAGAGCCAACAAAATGTATTTATACCTACAGGCTTTGTAGCATAGTACAAATTGGTAAGAACTATTTAGGCATGATAAAAAATCGCATCCCCGGTAATCTGTAGTTAATATTACCGGTAAAAGTTACCGTTAGACCGGCATACACATCAGCTAAACCGCTGCCCTTACTTCAGCACTTATAATAACAATTCAGATAAGGTAATTATTACCGTCATGCTAAAATAATACCAGCCTGTTATGCTACCTGTATACCCGCGGATGGTATTTTATGTAAAATAAATTTACCGGGCTTGTGTAATTATTACTTTATGATCATCAGGTATTAAAACCTGCGTATGAAAAATTGTTACTTATTAGCCATACTATTGTTTGCCATTCAGTTAACTGCTTTTTCGCAAAACGTATCGATCAGGGGCCGGGTAAAAAACAACGCCGATAGCGCGCTGGCCGGGGTTTCTGTTACCATAAAGGGAACCGTAAGTTCCTACATTACCAACGACAGGGGTGAGTTTATGATCACAAAGCTGAATCTTCCTGCTGAGCTGATCTTCTCATCGGTGGGTTACGAAAGCCAGACCCTTGCGTTAAAAATAACGGATACCGCCAGGTTCATAACCATCAAATTATCTGCGGCTGAAGTCAGCCTGTCGGAAGTAGTGGTTATAGGGTATGGTACTGCCAAACGAAAACATATAACCGGTTCGGTAGGAACTGTAAGGTTAAGAGGGGCTGCATCTTTGCCAATGAAAGCGCTGGAAGGAAAAGTGGCAGGTGTGGCCTCGCGAAAAACCACAACAGTGAAGCGCGAACCGGCCATTGCGGCGTACACCACGCCCGAAGGCCGGTTAGATGCTATGGAGGAGAGCCCACGCATACATTCGAAGGTTTTGACCGCCGGGGAATTAAGTGATTTCAAAAAATGGAATTTGTGGGGCGGCTATTCATGGGCAGAATTTAAAGCATGGAGCAAACACTGGGGGCTTGCTCCGGTTAAACGCTATTGTGTACAGGTACAGAATAAAGACCATAAAGCAATTCCCGGCGAAACCGTTTGTTTGATCAATACCGAAACGGCCGATACGGTGTGGCGCGCCGTTACCGACAATACCGGTAAAGCGGAGTTATGGGCCAACTTCGATATGAAAGAGGAAGCACAGAACAGGTATGCGATTGTATGCAGAAACGAAACCCTTCGCTCCCCTGCTGCATTCGAAAATGGCATCAATCGCATTACGTTGCGCACATCATGTGCGCATTCAGCTATCGCCAACATTGCGTTTGTTGTGGATGCTACCGGTAGTATGGGCGATGAAATAAAATACCTGCAGGAGGAACTGAAAGATGTGATCGCCATTACTTCCGCCAGAAATAAAGACCTCAAATTACGCATCGGTTCTGTTTTTTACCGCGATAAAAGCGATGAGTACCTTACCCGCTTTATAGATTTTCAAAATGATCCTGCACCCCTGATGGAATTTATAAATGCACAATCGGCCCGCGGCGGCGGCGATTACCAGGAGGCTGTGGAAGACGCATTGACAACCGCGCTCGATAGCATGCATTGGGATAGCGATGCACGGGCTAAGATCATCTTTCTTGTTCTCGATGCGCCCCCGCATGATGCCGCGAAAGTGAAAATGCAGCAGCTAATGCGGCAGGCTGCCACTATGGGTGTTCGCATAGTGCCCATCGTGTGCAGCGGGGTTGATAAATCAACCGAATTCCTGATGCGCGCGCTTGCGCTGGCAACCAATGGCAGTTATGTTTTCCTTACCGATGACAGCGGTGTAGGCGGTAAACACTTGAAGCCCACTACCGATGATTATAAAGTGGAATTATTGAACGACCTGTTGCAGCGGGTGATTGCCGAAATGGTGTATATGGAGCCATGTAACGATGCCGGAAAACCGGAGGTACCGGTAACGCCGGATAACAACGCGAAGATCAGCGTTTATCCCAACCCTTCAGCCGGAAGGATCCAGATAAAAGCCAGTGAAGCAATAAAGGAAATGTATATAACCGATTTTACCGGGAAGGTGCTTGAAAAAATAGCCATTTGGCAAAAGATGCATAACTGGCAAACTGACCTGAGCAGGTATCCTTCAGGCACCTATTTGATCAGGTATTTCACCGGGCAAAAAGGCTGGGGTGCTGAAAAGGTGGTGCTGATAAAATGATGGTAAACTATTTCGTCGGTGGTGAATATAGCGATAGCAACAAAAATCCCTCTGCTTCATTTGCAGAGGGATTTTTAATACGCTGTATTATTCAAAGCAGCATGCTGCTTAATCTTCTTTGGGTTGTTTTTTCGCATAATACAGGTCCTGGTTCTCGTAAAAATGTGCCAGGTCGGCTTTGGCGGTAGCCAGGGCCTTTACCTTATCTTCATAATACAACTGCCCTATAGAATGCTCATAGGCGTTTGCCAGTTGCCTTGATTTCCCTTTTACTTCGGGATCATGCTTATGCGGTTCCAGTTCCTTCATTCTGGCAATAAGCCCAAATACCCTGTTGCTGCCGAGGTAATCGATAATTTCAGCAGCTTTATACCTGTTTTCGATGATCTCATTACAAAGGTCTACGGCCGCTAATCGTAAAACCCGGTCGCCTACCAGCTCTATTTTTTTAAAGATGTGTTGTTCTTCTGTCATGCCGTAAAGCTAAGACATTTTGAAATATTCATTTTTTTGAATTTTACCGCTCATTTGTAAACAGGCTCATGTCTTTCCGGTAGCGCAGGGTTTCCACGTGCACAGACTGAATCGTACGAACTTTCATTGACCGCTCGATGGCGCCTAGGTCTTCGCGTAAATTTTCATACACGGAAAAAGAATTGAAATCGGGGTGGCCGATCAGTATTTGCCATTCGTTTAGGTTACCGCCATCTGTTATTTTATATACCCGGTAGCCGGGTATTTGCCGGTTCAAAACATACTTTGATCGAAGTTTTTCGAAAATGCTTTTGGCTGTTTCCATGTCTTCCGTAACGATTGTTACAATGCGCAGGAAATTTGATTTCAGGGCTGTACTATCTGCTGTGCTTAGTTCGGGAACAAAGGTCAGTTTGTAGCCTTTAATGAATGTAGCAAACGGTTCGGTATGTAACACATTGTCGGCGTTATCACCGGCGGGATCGATAGGGTGGTCAAAGTTCTTCCAGGTATGGCCAAAGGTAGCGTCGATAAAATAGCCTGTGCGGTCGCCTGAGATCACGTACCAGCCGTACCATTCCTTTTGGTCATTATTCGCCGCATGAAATTTCAGATGCTGTTTATAGCCGTTTTCAAAATTCGATTCATACCCCGGTTTAGGCCGCCAGATGGAAACATGGGCCAGGTTGTTTTGTTGTGCCCGGGCCGTTACAGCCAGGAAAAAGAATAAGACAGTAAGCGATCTCATTTTTTTTTGATTTCAAAACTAGCGCCTGTATCGGGGATGAAATTGTAAAAAAATGAACTGTTATAATGCGGCGAAAGAAGTGTTGATCCAGTTATTGTTCTGAAAAAATGCTTTGGGCGATTGCTCCGTGAAGGTTTTGAATGATTTTATCAAATGCGACTGGTCGTAAAAGCCCGCTTCATACCCGCCTTTTGTGAGGCTGCTGAAAATACGGCTTTGATGATAGATGAAATAATTCAGCTGAATGATGCGGCAAAGCGCCTTGGGCGTTATGCCCACGTATTGTTTAAAAAGCGAGTTGAGGTAACGTTGCGAAACACCGGTTTGCCGAACCAGTTCCTTTGTTTTAACCATGCCGTTTGTTTTTATGATCTCAGTAACGGCGTGTTGGGTATAGCTGAGCTGATTGGTAGTGAAGTGAGACCGGTCGTAGTGACAAAGCAATACCTTTTCAAAACCGGTAAATGTAGCTTTCGCATTTGGTTGCAGGCAGTTCATCAGGTCGTTTACCCATGCCAGATCATGCAGGGACACCAGCTGGTTGGTAGTTTCGCTGGCTGCAACACGCAAAAACGGAGCAGCCGAAAAGGGATAAAATCGGATACCATAAACCGTTGCTCCGGGAAGCATTTCCAGTAAATAAGGCGCCGTGGTTTGCCCGGTGAGAAAAGCGGGAAGTTCGGTATTCCACCCCTGCCCCCGCTCCTGCCGCCTTGCCTGGCCTTCATGCAGATGCAGAATGATCTCATGGTGCCCGTCGGGAATGATCAGTTCCCGGTAGGCACTGGTTTCGGTATCCGGAACGTGTAAACGCCAGAAACATTTAATAATGCCTGAAAGCGATGCCGGAATATGGGTTTCTAACCAGATCATGTATGGCAAAATAAAGAAAAACCGTTACGAGTCAGGTACCTGTTGCACTTCGAACAGGTATGCTTTGCGGGAAGGAATGATGGGGTCGTTGGTGAGTAAGGAAAATTCTTTTATAAAGCTTGCCCCGAAGTAAAGAATGAACGAGGAATAGAACACGAACAGCAGGATCAGCACTATGGCGGCGCCTGCGCCATATACAACGCCGATATTGCCATTACCGATCAACATTGTCAATACCGACTTACCAATATAAAATAGAATTCCGGTGAGTATGCCGCCGGCTGCGGTTGCACGCCATGAGGGGCGTCCATTAGCCAGGTATTTGAACAAAACTATAAACCAGATGGTGACCACCAGAACGCCGGCGATCTCATTGATGGCACTGGTAAAAAAGTGGCCGCCTGTTTCCCAGTATTTGGCGATGTAGTCGCCTGCAAATACTTTAATAACGTCAATAACGCCGGAAGCGAGAACCAGTAAGCCAGCCGTTAAGATGATGAACAGCGAGCGGGCGCGTGCTTTCAGGTCATATACGAATTCCGATCTTTTCAGGCGGATGTTCCAGATATCGTCGAAGGAGCTCCTGATGACTTTGAATAGTGTGGTTGCCACAAACACCAGGAAGAGCAGCCCGATACCGGCCATATACCAGGTTTGGGCCAGGTTGCGCAGGCCGCGGGCAGTTGTGCGCAATTGATCAGCGCCTTCGCTGCCAAGGGTGGCGGTCAGCAATTCGCGCAATTCCCTGCCCACCATTTTACGGGCAAAGAAAATACTGAAGAGCTGGAAAATGAGGATAAGGATGGGTGGCAGGGCGAAAGTGGTAAAAAATGCGGTGGCCCCGGCCATGCGTAAAGGGTCGTTGCGCCGGAGGCGCCTGAACGAGTTTTTCAGGAGTTCCCAAAATACGGGCAGCCGCCATATAGAAGTTGTTTTTTTTGCCATAAAGGGAGGCTTATGCCAGCACAATAGTATAAAATACTTTGCCAGCGTGGCTAAAACTCCGCGCGGGGGCGCAGGTGTACGGTGATCGTAATACTTATTTATCTGTACATCAAACAATTATCTCTATGCGGCAGGCAATATGCTGAAATAGCTCACGTTTATGCATTTTAACCAATGGCTGCATCATACTGGTATCACAATAAAAAACAACATTTTATGATGAGTTTTCTTGTACCCTACCTGTTTATCGTTTTAAATCAACTTAATATAAACAATGTACCTATGAACGAGTTTGAATTACCTGCAACCTGGACAAAGGATTTTACTATTAGTTATTCCTTTGGCGGCAGTATGGATGGAAGCAGAACCGAATTAAAAATTTCCTACGATTCGTGCAGTTATATGGTGCAACAGGGAATGAAAGCTCCTCAAACAGGGGCGTTTTCGATGACAGAAGCCTACCGCGCAGCCATCTTAAAAAAGATGCATGAATTGAAAGTGAATACAATAAAATCGGAAATAAGCATATCCCCCGTCAATGATGGCCATTCGGAGTTACTGTGCTTTGGCAACCGCTGCGTTTCGGGAGGCACCTCTGCCATAATGAGTGAAAGGGATAAAGAAATATTTTTTAGTGCACACGCATACCTTACAGATTTTGCTAAAAAGAAAAGTAAAAAACAACCAAAGTAATTTTTATGGCCGGCTTTTCTGTACTTTCCCTGCTGATCGTTTTAGGTAGCCTTAATATCCAAAATGAACCTATGACTGAATTTGAATTGCCAAAAACCTGGAAAAAAGATTTTACAATTACCTATTCCTGGAGCACAACCAAATTAAATTTTTCCTACGATTCGTGTAATTACCAAATACAACCGGGAAATGGCATACCCCAAACAGGAGTATTTGCAATGACAGAAGCCGACCGGACCGAAATCTTAAAAAAGATGTATGAACTGAAAGTGAATACAATAAAATTTGAAAAGAACATACCAGTGGTTGCCGATGGCTGGGAGAAGTCGCTTAGCTTCGGTGTAAATAAAATAGAGGCGGGTTCCTCATTCTCTATGAGCGATAAGCACAAAGATATATTTTCTGACGCCTGTGCATACCTTAATGGTTTTGTACTAATGAAAAGAAGTAAAACAAAGTAATTAAGTAAGTTTTATGACCGGTTTTCCGTGCTCTCCCTACTGATGCATACTTCTATATCAATCAAAGAGATTGCCTGTAAATCGGGATTTACAGAAACGGCCCATTTTAGCAACTTCTATTAAAAGTACGTAGGCGTCTCGCCGGTTCAATACCGTAAATCTTCCTTTTTATTTAAGTGAAGCCGGAATCTGAATCCTGCCGTCCCAGCCGGAAAACTGGGCAAATTTATTTTGACAGGGGTCGCCACGGCAATACTGATTCATGTTGTTTTCTTAAAACACCTGATCAAATACAACGGATGGTTTTCGGCCACTTCAGTAATCCCGGATAATCCGAAATTTCCAAACTCCTTTTGTACGGAAGCTTCGTCATAAAAAAATATTTTGACGCCTCCGTGCTGCTCATAGCGATCTTTGCTTAACAAAGTTCCCTGACCGTACGTTTGCGCTTTCGTGGATATTGCGGTAAAGACCATATACCCATTGCCGGACAATTGATCGTAGCAATTCTTAATGAACCTGGTTCTCTCATTTTCGTCCAACAGATGAATTAATGCATAGCTAAAAATGCCTTCATAACGATCATTACCGAAAGGCATGTCGTTTACAGAACCATGATAAATTTTCATTGTTGAGCCAAAGTGCTTTTCAGCCATTTCTATTGCGGTTTTAGAAATTTCGATACCTGTAACTTCCATTCCTTTGATCAGGAAGGCCTGCGCGTTTCTGCCATAGCCTATACCGGGGATGAGCACCTTTTTTATTCCCTTGTCATCAAACATCGCTGCTGTCAGCAAAGCCGATTGCGCAGGATGGAGGCCCCACATTTCCTGCCTGGCTTTAAATGCTTCTTCCCAAAATTCTGTCATGTTGTTCTCTATTTTGCTTTAATGAGATACTGATAGGGTAATAAACTTACTTCCACTTCAAAAGAAGTAAATCCTGCTTTCTTTAACTCAAATACGACTTCATCTACTGAGACCCTCATGCCCATCGCCGGCGCCTGCACTTTATCTGTAAATTCAGCTTTGAAAAAGTCCAGGACTACCAGTTCGCCATTCGATTTTAATCCCCGCTTTACTTTGGCAAAATATTCAGCCCTGTTTTCTATATGATGATAGGTATTTGCGATAAAAACAATGTCAACTTCCCCGTCTTTTAACGACGGGCTGTCATAAGGCACCTTACGAAGTTCAATATTGCTGATTTTCTCTTTCTCTATTCTGTCTTTAAGATAAGCCTGAAATCCGTCGCTCACGTCTGCAGCTATAACATATGCACCTTTTGCAGCAAATTTGACCGAAAAATATCCGGTAGCAGCGCCTATGTCCATTATTTTCCTGCCCTTAATATTTCCTAAATACCTGATTACCTTATGCGGCTGTTGCATCGAATCCCTTTCGGCAGATTCAAAATTTTTGGCCATTTTGGCTACCGCCTCTTTGTTGGAGAAAGCATGTTGAGAATGATGAGGCTGTTTATGTCCTGTTTCCTGTGCTTTGCTGGTTATTGAACAAAGGAACAGCAAAAGGCTCAGGCTGGCTGCTGCCGGGTAGAAAACACTATGTTTACTCATGATTTGAATTTATAAGTTGAAGTTTATAAAAGATGATTTTTGATGCCCCCGTCAATTTGTTTGGGAGCTGCCTTTTTCTTTTGCATTTGAGTGCTTATATAGTAGGTGACTGCCCCAACAAGTAAATTCGCCAGTCCTGTGAGGGTTTCATACGGATGGTTCATAACCGTATAAGTTATCATCCAGATGGAGAGCAACAAATACAGTATTTGAAAAAATGGAAACAGCGGGCTCCGGTATACCTGTCTGCTCCTATGCGCTTTTTTGTAACGAAGCAGGAACACAGAAAAAACCACCAGCATAGTTGACAACGTAAGCAATACGCCACAGTATACCATAATCTGCTCGAAAGTTCCGGTAAGAATGAGTATCAGGCTGACAAGAAATTGCAGCCAAAGGGCCCTTCTGGGAATTTTACCGGAGTTTGTCTTAAAATACGCCCATAATGTATGCTGGCCGGCCATACTGGAGGTTACTCTCGGCCCCACCCAAACCATTGCACTTATACCGGAAACCAACAATACGGATATAATTATGCCGAAGAGCTTTCCCGTGGAAGAGCCAAACATTTTGGCGGCAGCAATTTCACCAACTTCCACCTGGCCTATCAATTCCGAAACGGGTGCATGTTTCAGAAAAACAAATTGTAAAAGGGTGTATAAGATGGTAACGGCAAGAGTTCCGCCTATTAAGGCAACGGGTAATGACCTTCCCGGGTTGTTGAACTCTTCCGATATATAGGCTGCTGCATTCCATCCCGAATATGAATAGGTTACGTAAATAAGGGCTATGGCAAAAGCGCCTGATCTGATTTCAGCGTAATATTCATTATTGATACGAAATGAAGCACCAGCTTGTCCGGTTATTGCTAACCCCGATAATATGACCATCACCATTACGGCAATTTTAAATAAGGTTGAGGCAATCTGGAATCTTGAACTGGTATGCAGGTTTTGGGTATGGATCAGGGTTATTATGGCAATCAGCAGAATGGCCATCCACTTTGGGTTAAAGTTCCCCAACCGGAAGTATTCAGTAAATGCGATTGCAGCAAGAGCAATAGGCGCCGCAAATCCTGCGGTCAGAGAAATCCATCCTGAAAGATAGCCTGCAACCGGGTGATACATTTCCGACAGAAATGCATATTCGCCCCCCGACTTCGCGATAGACGTTCCCACTTCAGCATAGCTGAATGCACCAGCCAGTGCCAGTATGCCGCCCAATATCCATAACGTTAAAATAACGGGTAGACTTTGCATTTCTTTTAGCTGGAAACCTAAGCTGGTAAAGGCGCCTGTGCCAATCATATTTGCCATTACAATGGTAACACCTGCAAGTGTACTTATCTTATACTGATTACTGTGTGTCATTCATTAGAATTGCATTCGACTTAAGGTTGTTCATCGATCTTTCGCTTACTTCCGTATTTTTTTGAGGCCCTTTTATCAGTATGTAAATAAAAAGAACCGCCATAATACCCGCACCAGTGTACATTGCCTGTTGCCAGCCGGTTACAAAAGCCTCACGGGCAACACGAATGACCATTTCAGCCTTTGTACCGGTGCCTTGTGCAACTGCTTGTGCATGCGCCAGTCCTTCTTTTACGGTAGTAATCAATTCCTGCGGAAGCCCATGCAGTTGATCACCAATTGCTGCACTGTATCCTGCTGTTACCAACGGCCCCAGAAGTGCCACACCCAAAGCGGTTCCCAATTCCCGTGTAATGTCGTTTAAAGCAGAAGCCACACCCTGCTGATCAGGCGGCAGTGAAGAAGTAATGGCTTCTGTAGATGGCGTCATAGAAAACCCCATCCCTAAGCCTATTACGATCATACCTGGCAGAACCGATAAGTAACCGCCATCGACAGAAACCAACTGCCCCATTAACAGCGCACCTGTTGCTCCCAAGACAATTCCAAAAGCCATTGTATTTCTGCTGCCAACTTTTAGTGCCAGTTTGGGAGCTAAACCCGAACTGAGCATCATCAGCACTGCCATGGGCATCATTCCTAATGTGGATTGTAAGCCCGACCAACCAAGTACACCCTGAAAGAAGGGAAAAAGAACAATGAATATTCCCGCCTGTACGCCAAAAACAGTTAGCAGGGTGACAGCGCCACCCGATAAACTGCGATTACTGAATAAACGCACATTCAATAATGCACTCTCGTAACGGCGCTCCCAAATGATGAATCCGACGACACCAGCAATACCAATAGCAAGGCTGGAAAATACTACGGGTGTAGCCCAGCCGAGCCCCGGCGCTTCATGTAAACCATATATCAGGGCAACAGTAGCAATGACAGATAATAGCGAACCGGCGATATCAAATCTATGCCCCGGTCTTTCTACTGAATCAGGCACAAAACGTATTGTCATGATGATGGATGCCATCGCCAGTACAACGGGTAACAAAAAAAGCCACCGCCAACTGGCAACGTCAACCAGGAGAGCAGACAGGTACATCCCTAATATACCACCGCCTCCTGCCACCCCTGTCCAAATGCCTATTGCTTTTGAGCGTTCTTCTTTCGGGAAAGTTGATGTAATTACGGCTAACGTTACCGGCATGATCAACGCGGCTCCTACCCCCGTCAGCACACGGGATATCAGCATCATGACGGCATTTGTTGCCAATGCCGACATGGCACTTGCAGCCCCGAACATCACCAGGCCCGCCAGTAACATCTTTTTTCTGCCCACCCGGTCGCCAATGGCACCTAATGGTAGCAGCAATGCTGCCAGCGTAAGGGCATATATATTGATGATCCAGAGTACGGTGTTTTGAGATATGTCGAATTCCACTGCAAGCATAGGTTGCGCAACGTTTAGCCCGCTTACAGAAGCGATGACGGCCATTAAGGCCATGCACACGGCTATCAGAATTTTTTTCAAAATCCTCCTATTCATCTTGTTTATTATATTCAGTTTGTATTAAATGGTTCAGTAAATAATGAACCTATCGGGCAAAAAAAATTACTTTTTACTTTCCCATTTTTTGATGGCAATCATTAACTCTTTATATATAAAATCCAAAAACTCGGTTGCCTGTTTCAGATCTTTGTTAAACGCAGTCGTTTTAGGGGTTCTTACTTTTAATATTTCCTTTAAGATGACGTTCAGGTCATCGAATTTTTCGAAATTCTCCTTAGTGATATTCGTCCAGTTGTTCATCTTACAACGGAAATATCTTTTCTTATCACCCAACTTAGTGATGTATTCAATGTGATCTGACATCATCAGCCTGTTCAATGCGTTGCTGGTACCGCCTTTGCTGAGATGCAGGGTTTCCATGATCTCTTCAAAGGTTAGTTCAACCTTATCAGCCACCAAAAAAAGCCCCCATACCCTGCATTCTGCAGGAGGTAATCCGTATTTTTCATTAAGCACACCAAACCGCTCAATCAGCTCTTTTTGTTTTTCGGTTAATACCATGATCTTAATTTGTCTTTTCCTGATTCTGCCGCAAAATAAGCAGGTTTTTCGGGTTCAGCAAATTATGAACTAACTTTGTTGGATTAATTTATTCCACTTAACAAACGCTAAAAAGAGGTTGCTTAGCCAACCTCCTTTTTACCAGACAGGTACGCTTTACCAGGTAATTTCACCCGTAGCCGGGTTGGTTTCTTCACTGAAGAATTTACCTGTTGGCCCATTCTTATCTGTAAGGGCATATTTAATGATCCTGTTTGCGGCAATGCTTACTTCGCCGCCATTGAAGAATGTAAAATCGGTCTTTGTCAGTCCCGGGCAAACAGCATTTACTTTAATATTTGTATTACGCAACTCATAAGCTAACTGTACGGTGTACATGTTCAAAGCAGCTTTTGATATGGCATAAACGCCGTATTTGGCATAATTGTATGCAGGCCATTCCGGATCGCTTTGTAATGAAAGGGAGCCCACACTGGTACTCACATTCACTATTCTCGGTTCAGCGGCATTCCGTAACAGATCCATAAATGCCTGCGTAACACTGGCTACTCCAATTACATTGGTTGTAAGCGCATTAAGATACTCGTTATTTGTGGCTTCAAGAACGGTATACGGAGCACTGCCTCCATTGATACCTGCATTATTTATAAGAATGTCCAGCACCTCTGTCTTCCTGCCAATTGCTTCGCGGGCATGTTGAACTGATCTAATATCGGTAACATCTAATTGTATTGCCTCGGCATGGGTTAATCCTTCTGCATTTAATTTCTTTACGGCTTCTAAGCCGTTCTCTATATTTCGGCTTCCAATAAATACAGAAAAACCCTTCTGCAAAAGCTGCCTGGCGGTTTCAAAGCCAATACCTTTGTTTGCTCCTGTAATTAGTACTGTTTTCATATTTTGTAATCTTTAAATTTCTATTACAAAATTCGGGTATTACACAGTGGAGCCATTTACCAAATGGTAAAAAGTAAATTACCTGATGTTTTTCCGGATCCTGCTCAGGGATTGCTGCGTTACTCCCAGGTATGAGGCTATATATGACAAAGGAATACGATTGATGATCGTGGGATAATTTTCCAGGAACTCCAAATATCTGGTGGTAGCATCCTGCGATATTACCGGGCCCTTCCTGGATTTTTGGTACATACATAGCTGTACCATTTTATTTTTAATATTGTCCCAGCCAACGATAATATGGGAGAGTTCTTCCCAGTCTTTTTGTGAAAAAACAATAAGGCTGCAATCTGTAGCGGCCTGAAGGTACTCGGTAGACGAAGTGTTTGCCTCAAAGTTCACATAATCACACACTAAGCTGTTTTCAGTGATAAAACAACGGGTAATTTCTTCTCCCCTGTTATTATAATAACAGCCCCGAATAACACCATCAATAATAAATCCAACCTGTTTCGGGATTTTTCCGGCTTCAGAAAAGTAGTTGTCTTTCTTTATTGTTAGTGATTTCCCTTTAGTAACAATAAGTTCAATTTGTTGCTTGTTCAGGCTTCCGAATTTCAAAATGTATTCAATCAGTTCTTCCATGAAAACAGGTTAAAATTTTCCGGCAATCATTATGCTATTTTTAATACAGGCTTTCTTTTGGGGTTTTCCAGGTATTGGGTGCCCCATTGATCCATTACACTGATCACAGGCAGCAATGATTTACCCAGATCCGTTAGGGAGTATTCAACTTTTGGCGGTAAAACCGGATAAACCACCCGTTTGATAATTCCATGTTCTTCCAGCTCCTTCAGTTGCTGATACAATACTTTGCGGCTGGCCTTTTGGTTTAACCGCTGCAGTTCACTGGGTCTTTTGTGCCCTTTCCAGATGTTATGGATCAGACAGGCCTTCCATTTTCCCCCGATAATTTCCATGATCATTGCCATACCGCAATCCAGATCTTTTGGAATTTTTCTTTCATACATAGCATTCCCGATTGTGGTGTAAAAATAATGAATATACCTGTGACCGGCTATAGAGATAATTTTGCCCCTATGCTATAATGAAGTACGTACTTGCCTGTAATGCACCTGCGCCATAGCTTTGCATCCGTCTTACAAGATCATCTCCGGTGCGCGCCCGCTAATGAAATTGTTCCTTCTTAAATTAAAAAGTTACTAAGATGAAAAAGATAACATTGCAACTAAAAGAATTCATTTTCAAAATAAGCATTTCCTGGGTTGTGCTTACTGTAGCAAGTTTATATTTTCCCGCAGTTGCAGCTGCACAGGAAAAAGCAAAGGAATTGGCCCAGCCTTGCAGTTACCATATGCTGCTGGGTGATATTGAAATTATTGCATTTTCAGATGGAAGCGTGCCGCTGGATCTCAATAAAGTACTTACCAATACCAGTAAGGGAGAAATTGAAAGGTTAACCCGGCAGAACTTTCAGGCGCCAGTTATGGAGGCTTCTGTGAATGCCTACCTGGTCAAAACAGGAGGTAAACTCATCCTGATCGATGCGGGAACTGCTGAACTATACGGTCCATCCCTGGGGCATCTGCCTGCCAACCTGATAAAAGCCGGCTATCCGCCAGAACAAATAAACGCTGTTTTGATCACCCATATTCATACTGATCATACCGGCGGTTTAATGGATGGCGATAAAATGGTTTTCCCCAATGCAGATATTTATGTAAGCAAAAAAGAAGCTGACTTTTGGCTGAGTGAAGAAAACCATGCAAAAGCGCCGGCCCGGCTAAAGAAATATTTTGACGAGGCCCGGTTAAAAATGACCCCTTATGTAAAGGCAGGAAAAGTAAAAACATTTGACTATGGAGCAGAACTTTTTCCGGGTATATTACCTGTTGCCAGTCCGGGACATACCCCTGGTCATACTTTTTACCAGATATCGAGTAAAGGCGAGAAAATACTGTTCTGGGGTGATATCATGCATGCGGCTGCAGTGCAATTCAACAACCCGGATGTTACCATCGCGTTTGATGTTGATCCGGCAGCCGCTGCGAAAGCCCGCAGGAAAGCCTATAAAGAGGCGGCTGCAAAAAGGTACTGGATTGCCGCAGATCATTTGTCATTCCCCGGCATAGGTCATATACGCAAAACGGAGAATGGTTACAGCTGGGTTCCTATTAATTACACCACAACCGGTCAGGGTCAATAAATAAACGTATGAAAAAGTTACTTCTCTTACCTGCAGGCGCCGTTATTACTTTATTGAGTCTGCAGGTTACGGCACAGGTATCTCAGGATACAGATTCGGCGATGATCCGTAAGCTTTATAATGAAGCTTTACGAAACGGAAAAACGGATAGTAACCTGCGTTACCTGACTTCCAGGATCGGCGCCAGAATAAGCGGATCGCTACAGGCGCAGCAAACGGTTGATTGGGCAAAGCGCACAATGGCCCAATACCATCCCGACAGTATTTATCTTCAGCCCGTAATGGTGCCTCACTGGATAAGAGGTGCCAAGGAAATATCGTATTTCACCAGTAACGGCAGCAAGGTAAAGATGGATGTTGCTGCACTGGGAGGTTCTATTGGAACCAATGGAACTTTATCAGCTCCCGTAGTTGAAGTTACTTCATGGGCGGCATTGGCTGCATTACGGGATGATCAGGTCAGCGGTAAATTTGTATTTTTCAACAGGGCAATGAATCCAACCGAAATCGAAACATTCAAAGCATACCTTGCGGCTGCAGATCAAAGAGCTCAGGGCGCCGTTGTCGCTTCAAAAAAAGGCGCTGTTGGCGCACTGGTCAGATCTTTAACCCTGGCAAAGGACGATTATCCGCATACCGGCGCAATGAGCTACGATTCAAATGTAAAGAAGATACCTGCAGCAGCCCTCAGCACCAACAGTGCCGACAAACTAAGCGATGCATTGAAAAAAGATCCTGCGCTTCGCTATTCTTTGCGCATGCATTGTATACAATTGCCTGATGCGCTTTCATATAATGTTATTGCCGAACTCAAAGGTTCAACATACCCTAATGAGTATGTTACAGTGGGAGCACATTTGGATTCATGGGATTTAAGTGAAAGCGCCAGCGACGATGGTACCGGGGTTGTACAGGCAATGGAGGTGCTCAGGCTTTTTAAGGCGATCGCATTAAAACCCGAACGGACCATCCGGATCATACTTTATATGAATGAAGAATCGGGAGCTCACGGAGCCCTTAAATATGCAGAACAGGCCAGGATAAGAGAAGAAAATCATGTGGCGGCTATTGAATCCGATGCAGGCGGATTTACTCCCAGAGGTTTCAGAATTGAAACATCTGAAGCAATAATGTCTCAGTTTCAGCAATGGAGCAGCCTGTTTGCTACCTATAAGGCCAGCGACATACAACTACAGCAAAGAGGAGTTGACCTGGTTCCCATGAGGGGAATGGCTAAAGCGCTTATCAGCCTGGATTGTGACGATAGCCGCCTGTTTTATATTCATCATTCAGCGCTGGATACCTATGACAAGATAAATCCCAGAGAAGTTTTGATGGGAGCAGCGGCAATGGCGGCTATGGCTGCTCTTATAAGTAAACATGGGTTATAAAAATATTGAAAATGAAAAAAATAAAAGTGATCGTTGTGCTCTTGTTGCTTTTTGCATCAGCACATGCACAAACCAATAGCGTACAGTCAAAACCATTTAGTAATTATACGGAATACAAAGGTTTAATTTTTGTGTCGGGCCAGATCGGCAATGCCGACGCAGGCTTTAACGAAGAAGTTCATCAGGCTTTTAGAAATGTGAATGAGAAATTAAAAAGGGCCGGGTCTTCTATGAAACAGGTACTGAGTGTTACCGTGTATCTGCGGGCTCTTCGGCAGATGGATGAGTTCAATAACATTTACCGGAGTTACTTTCAAAATCCCTTTCCAGCCAGAACATGCGTAGCTGTAAGCGACCTGGTACAGCGTGGAAATGTAGAAATTAGTGTAATAGCATATAAATGAGCCAAAGAGATGCAAACCATAAGTAGTCTGGGCGGGCACAAATTATACTTAACGAGTTATCATTATCCAAGTAATACTAAGAAACAATATCCCCAGCCTTCTCATTTTTACACGTTTATGATCTGATTTTAAAAAAAATCCATTCCCTGATGAAAGCCTTTTTGCAAAAATGCCCGGTCAAATGCTTCCTGGTTATGTTGTGTATATCGATATTATCGGTAAATACCATTCAGGCGCAAACTTGTCCGCCGCCTGTTCCTGTTACTATAACTTCTTTTTCCAACACCTATTATCCGGCACAGCAGGCAATGGTAAGTGCAGGCAGTTCTTCTATTGACATAGGCCCGGCCACTTACGGAACTACTCCTATCAGTGCCGGTGATGTTTTATTGATCATTCAAATGCAGGGTGCGCAGGTCAATGCAGCGAATGACAACACCTACGGCGACGGAATTAGCGGGAGCGGTTACCTGAATAACACGGAATTATTCGCCGGGAATATGGAATATGCAATAGCAGCCAATTCCGTTCCGCTGACCGGTGGTACGTTGATGCTGCAGACGGGAACGGTTAATAATTATAAAGATGCCGCTTTTGGCACCGATGGCCGGTATACGTACCAGGTTATTCGTGTACCGGTATATTACGACCTCATTCTGAACGCCGACATTACACCGCCTTCGTGGGATGGGGCAACCGGCGGGGTAATAGTGATGGCAGTGATGAACACCCTTAACATGAACGGGCATACGATCAACGTTACCGGGACCGGTTTCCGCGGCGGTGGCGGCGTACGGCTGGTTGTTGGCACTGAAACCACCCAGGACTTTGTCACTGTGTCGCCCACCGATGTCAGCGGGGTTGCCAACCATGCTTCCAAGGGAGAAGGGATTGCCGGAACATCGCGGTTTATTAACCGCAACAATTATGGCTCTTTGCTGAACAATACAGCAGAAGGATATCCCGGCGGAAGTTTCGGCGTGGGCGCCCCGGGCAATGCCGGTGGGGGCGGCGATGAAATTAACAGTGGCGGTGGTGGCGGAGGTAATGGCGGCGCAGGTGGAAAAGGCGGCAACAGTTATGGTACGAATAAACCGAACGGCGGTTATCCCGGCGCCCCGTTCGCACAGCGAAGCGCGTTGCGGCTGGTGATGGGCGGCGGCGGCGGAGCCGGCGATACAAACGACGGTACCGGCACCCCCGGCGGAGGATTGGCTTCCAGTGGCGCGCCGGGCGGCGGCATTGTTATTATCAGTGCAGGCGCCATCACTAACCCCGGTTTTGTATATGCCAATGGCAGTAGCGGAAATACCACTGTTGTCAACGATGGAGCAGGCGGTGGTGGCGCCGGCGGCAGCGTATTGATCAACGCCCGCAGCGGACACTCCAACATTACAGTATTTGCGAATGGTGGCAACGGTGGCAGCAATTTTTGGAATGCCGGCGCAATCTCTCCGCATGGACCCGGCGGTGGAGGTGGCGGCGGGGTTATATATACCGACGGAACACTGAACACAGCCTCTTCGGCAACAGGCGGAACAGCCGGCACCACAAATAGTGGATCTGGCACTATTAATTATGGCGCGCTGGCCGGTGCCGGAGGTATATTCGTTACAGGCCCGGTTATGACATTCCCCCCTGGCTGCACAACTTTACCTATAGCATTCCTGTTGGTAAAAGGAAAAAGGAACGGAACGCAGGTGTTGATCAACTGGGAGGTTGTCAATGAAAAAGATGTAACAAACTATATCATAGAACGGAGTAACAATGGGACCAATTTTGTCACAGCCGGCATAGTAAGTAAGCGGGGGAATGACGAGATGGGCAGGTATAATTTTTCAGAAGCATCGACCGGTACAGAAGCGACTGTCTTTTACCGGATCAAAGCACGCGGTACAGACGGCCAGACATTTTTAAGTAAGGTTATTACCATACAAACCGGTTTTTCCGAAGGCGCATTGGCTATAGGTCCTGTTCCTGCCATCGGGCATGTCACACTCAGATGGCCTTCAACCGGCATTAATAAACTTCAGGTTACCTTGTTTGATGTAACGGGGCATGCCGTGATGAGCCGGCACTACCAGCTAAAAACAGGCCTTAATGAATTGCAGTTAACGAACCTGCAAAGTTTGCCGAACGGAATATATTTTGTAAAAGCTTCCGATGGCGCCAATTACCGGAATGGTAAATTGGTAATTCATAACTAACGCTATCCTTGTATTCAGCATCTGCAACATTTCTTGCCATAATCTGCAACATTTGAGACCCATGCTTCAAAGAACATCGGGGTAGTTTTACAGCATCAATTAAAAGAAAGATTGCTGTTTTGAAAATACGTTTGCTGCCACTAACCTTCCGGGTTTATCCCTGTGTAATATCATCTTGTGGAACATATTGTCATGCACTCAACAGGATAGCTTTTTTCGTTTTACCAGGTTTCCGCACACAATTAGTACGTCTGGCGAAACGATTTTCTCAGTTTTTGTTTGTCCTTTTATTGGGGGTGTTAGCTGTACGCCTACGACCAAAGATAAATTCTAAAGTAGTTAGTTTCACCAGGAAGCTAATAGTTAAATAACAGATCTTTCTCACCGGTTATCGGGAATGCTTCGGCGGAAGCATTCCCGATTTTCTGCATAGAGCATATTATTCATACGCCAGGGTTCACATTATCAGCTATATAAAATATGAATTACTTAAAAAGAAGGATACCGGTATTCTGTGCAATTTTGATGTTCACAGGGTTCACAGCAAGAACGCAGGAATTCAACCGGTTTTTTCCTGAAAAAGAACTTGTCACAACAGGTATTTATTATTATCCCGAACATTGGAATGAAAATCAGTGGGAACGGGATATTAAGAAAATAAGCGACATGGGTTTTGAGTTTGTACACCTGGCCGAATTTGCCTGGTTTAAAATGGAACCCACAGAAGGAAAGTATGACTTTGCCTGGTTAGACAGGGTTGTGAACCTTTGTATTAAATATAACATAAAGGTTGTGTTGTGTACACCTTCGGCCACGCCTCCGGCATGGATGCGTGTGAATTATCCAGAAACCTATAGAATGGACGGCAATTATATCCGTGGTGAAAATGGTACACGAGGCTTAGGTTCTATTACAAATTACAAATACCGCCTTTTTGTTGAAAGGATTGTAACGGAAATAGCAAAACGATACGGTCAAAATGAACAGGTAACTGGCTGGCAAATCGACAATGAGCCCCCGGCCATCCCTGATTATAGTCCTTCATCACAGGAAGCTTTTAAAGCATGGTTAAAAAACCAGTATAAAACTATAGATTCTTTGAATGTGGCCTGGGGAGCAGCTTTTTGGAGCCAGTGGTTCAATAGCTTTGAGGAGGTGATGATCCCAAATACCAATTTGGTTGGATGGTGGGGAAATAACCCCCATGCATTACTCGATCTTAAAAGATATCTGGCAGATAGCCAGGCCGATTTTCTGGACTTTCAGGCCGGCATATTGCGTAAATATATTTCCAAAGGCCAATACATTACCACCAACTACACATCCATTTCAACTGCTGCTGACGCAAGACGAACAAAAAAGCTTGACTTTGCCGCCTATACAGCCTATCCTAATGGTGGCAGCGACAACATAGGTGAACAGGGGTTCAGACTGGGAGACAGCAAACCAATCCTGTTTGCATCGGAGTATTACAAATCAGTAGGGGGAGTATCGGGGGTTATGGAAATACAACCAGGACCGGTTAACTGGGGTGGTTACAATCCTCTTCTTATGCCGGGTACTGTACGTATGTGGCTGTACCACACCTTTGCTGCAGGCGGCAAACTGGCATGTTCTTACCGTTTCCGCCAGATTTTGTACAGCTCCGAGCAGTATCATGCCGGTATTATGCAAACAGACGGGGTAACCCCATCACCGGGAGGTGAAGATTATATGATGTTTATGAAGGAAATAAAAGAACTGCGTAAACAATATAAGCCAGGTGCCAAAATGCCGGAAAAGCTCGCAGCCAGATCTACGGCCATCCTTTGGAACCTCGAAAATTACTGGACAATTGACAGGCAAAAACAAACCTGGCAATGGGATGCCTGGAACTATCCTGTTAAGTTCATGGAATTGACAAAATCCCTGGGCGCTCCAACAGACATTATCTCTGAATCAGCGGACTTTTCCAAATACAAATTTTTGATTGTGCCTGCTTACGAAATGGCCGATTCTGCTTTAGTGAAGAAATGGGAGAATTATGTGACCAAAGGAGGGCATTTGATCATTACCTGCCGTACGGCCACAAAGGATCGTCTGGGGCATTTCTGGGAAGCAGAAACAGCCGTTCCAATATCAGGGCTGATCGGGGCTCATATCAGGGCAACGGATATGCTTTCAGATCATGCTACCGGCGACGTGCAGATGAATTCATTACATTACAGGTGGAACAATTGGGCTGATTTGCTGGAACCCGGTAAAAACACGGAAGTATTGGCCACTTACAATAACCAGTTCTATAAAGGCAAGGCTGCCGTGATAAAACACCAGGTAGGCAAAGGCACTGTAACCTATATTGGCGTGGATACCGATGATTCGAAACTTGAAAAGGATGTATTGCGAAATATGTATCAGGGAACAGGTGCATCCACAGAAGATTATCCGAAAGGAGTATACGTGTACTGGCGTGACGGCTTCAATATTGCCGTAAACTATTCTTCCGAAAATTATACAATGAATTTACCTGCTAAAACCAGGATCCATGTTGGTGAAAAAGTAGTAAAACCTGCCGGAGTATTGGTTTGGAGTGAATGATCAATAGTGTATATAACACGCATAATGCATCATGAGTTTACTATTGGAGCGACCCCGTGCGCCCAAATACAAGTGTGCTACAGCGCCGCGCAGCCACCACCCGAAAAAATTTTGCCGGTTTTATCTGAGTTTTAACTACATTAAAAAAGCTTTATACATTTTGTATAAAGCTTTCTATTTACTAATTCAGCCCCCTAAATAGCCGGAATAACCGATACTTTCTACACCGGTCTATCACCTGAATTGCACTTTACTATACAAGTTCTATGCAATTCCTATGCAATTCCTATGCAATTACCAGGCGGAAAATGGCTATCTTGTAAGCAACTGCAATACTATCACCTACCACTACCAGTATAGTAATCTACCACTCATTATGAAGAAGAAAAAAACGCCGTTAAACCGTAAGCGGGTGCTTACCGACCCGGTTTTTGAACTTACCCGGCAAAATAATATCGAGTTTTCCCGTGCAGGCACAGCCAACCGCCTGCTGCACCATGCCTTTATCCCTGGATTACGTAATGTGGCCCACCGGTATGTTTCGGGCCGACTCACCAAAATTATGTTTAAGATATTGCAAAGCGACCAGGTAAATGGCAGAGGGGAACGCAGGGTGCCTCAGGGCGTATTAAGCATCCTGGAAGGCTTCAACTTTAACCGGGATACCAGTCTGCAAAATGTTTTCAGGACGCATTACTCGGCTATATTGGATAAGGATTCCATGCTGGTGACCATCAGCATTCCGTCACTTATTCCTCAAGCCATGATCGATACAGCAAGCAACGCCAATGCTTTTATGTTGACTGCCATGGCGGCCTCGCTGCATTTTGAAAAAGAAAGCTTACTGGTTGAACCGGTGCGAACCGATTTACTGGATATATCTCTGGACTTACACGAGAACCTGCAACTGCAAATGCCGGTCATTGAACACCAGCCTAATAATAAGGTTGTTGCAGCTTTGGGAATTGAATTCTTTCATAAACTACAGGGAACCATAGAACCGGTTGCTAAAGTACATAATGCGCTGGCTGTTATAAAAGTGTTTTAAGAGTCGTGGATTCACGATGTTCAATGAACGAAGATAGCCACTTATTTGATTAAGGTTATATTCTATATTGCAGTTACCCAGCCCATTGATATCACTTCTAGTTATGTCCGATTGATATGACAAGATGGCGATTATGGTAAAAAGGCCGGTGACACCCGTCACCGGCCCAATGGCAGTCAAATAGTAATAGCTAAAAATGGGGGTTATTGCTTTATTATTTTCCGCGTAGTGGTTTTTCCATTGATCGTTATTTGTACCAGGTACATGCCTGCCAATAATTTACGGGTATCGGGGGTAATCGATATGGTGGTATTACCCAACACTTCAACGTTTCGGGTATAAAGCGGTTTACCCGTAACATCGAGCAGGTTGATCTTTACTTTCGATTGTACCGCAGTCGCGACCGTGATACCGAATTTATCGACAAATGGATTGTTTGTTATGGTGATCGCATTTTGCGACGCTGCTTCTTTAAAAATGGGCAACAGTTGAAGTCGCAGACTTTGACAAGATTCCAAGCGATATGGAATGTTTCACATTGACAGGAGCGCTTTACGCAGTTTTCGACTACAAAGGTTCAAGTATTGATGATCGGATCTTCCAATACATATTCGTGACCTGGCTACCGAACTCAAACTACGAATTGGACGATCGCCCGCATTTTGAAGTTTTGGGAGAAAAATATAAAACAATGACCCAAGCTCAGAAGAAGAAATTTGGATTCCGATAAAACCGAGACAATAACTCCAGCCGCTTAAAAATTTATAATCAGGTATTGCTGTACAAAATGTAAAAGCCTGCTATCGGAGCAGGCTTTCACATTTCTTTAACGTCTGTCGGGACAACTGGACAAATGTCTAACCTGTTTATACGGGATTTAAAAACATTAAGGGAATTTATAACCATCTACGAAG
This sequence comes from uncultured Niastella sp., assembly GCA_966211305.1. GTDB lineage: Bacteria > Bacteroidota > Bacteroidia > Chitinophagales > Chitinophagaceae > Niastella. Next base: position 4,011 of record CBIHPC010000029.1, on the reverse strand, counting down.
GATTACTAAGGAGATATTTTACAACTTAATTTGATGACAAAATGGCAAGGTAAAATCAAATGTCTGAAAAGCAGGCACTTTTATATAGTCTTAATTCTTCAACCAGCACACTCCAGAAAAAGTGTAATCAAACCAAGTAAATAAAAAACTTGAAAACATCTGTTTCGATTAGTTAAATCTTAATAATTTGAAAAAAGTCAAACCTGAAATACTTGTCAACTACAAATTCATCATGAAATATCTGGCATTGCCTGTTGCGGCATTCCAGACAATACTGTTGAAGATTAAAATCTTCAGTATACCCTTCCTTCCTTAATCCGTTAATGGCTTCAATAAGATTGGAATATTGTTGCATAATTACTATTTTTTTTATTTACAAACTACCCCGGCATTCCTGGTAGCTATACTTTCCCTGTGACAATTTCCACTTTGCATTTTTCGAGTTTACGAAACATATTGACCTCCCGTTTAAATGGACGCCACTCATATAAAAGGAAATCTGCAGGTCGCCAAAGAGCAACCCATCCCAGGATAATCAATATCTCCCGAAATGTTAGGGACAACCCTCCTTCAGGTAATAGTTTTATGATAGCGAGTGTCAACGAAACAACGAGCCCTAAGAATACAATTGAGATCAAAAGACTTTGCCATCCAATTTGTAAAATCTTCTTAAATTGCCTTTCCGATTTTTTCCGTCGATAAGTAAAATGTTGATGAATGGCAGTTGATATTTCATCTTTTCTGCTGATTTCATCCTTATGCAAATGAATCTTTAAATGGATGTGGTCATTCGAAGAAGCTATTGTCGCTTCTTCAATAATGAATTCTTCAGCGTCTGGGCGCAACATACGTTTACCATAAAACAGAGAGTAGGGCGCAATCAGTAATTGGTCCACATCATTTATCTCAAGTATTATTTCTGAAACCCTCATTGTGTCTGTGGGATATTATTTCCTCTTCAAGTTAGATTATTTCTTTCTTTCTTCCGGACCAGTCTAAAGAAAACATTAATAGCGTGCAGATTGAGAAACTTTTCCCATGCAATACCATGCTTGTAATGAATTAATACGAGCTTGTTAATTTTATGATCCATCGCGACAAACCTGTTTCCATACAAATTGACCTCGGCAATTGACAGCTTATGTTTTTTTATAAGCTTTGTAAGGCGTCTTTTACAACCATATATACTTTCTGAGGATGTTTGTACTCAAAACGTGATCTAAAGCCAAAATATACAGCGATCAGTATCACCAGTATCAATATCCTCAAAATATACACATAAAAAAGTGTATTTATCTAAAAATAAATTGCTGTTTATTGCTCATTTATTACCTCCAGTATTGTAAACGTTTTTTTGCCAGCTGGCACTTGCCATTCAATTTTTTGTCCTTTTTTAAATCCGATCAACGCAGTTCCTATCGGAGCCATAACCGAAATCCTTTTTTCTTTAATATCTGCTTTGTCCGGCGTCACAAGAATAAATTCCATTATTTCATTTTTGTCTTCCGCTTTTATTCGTACGGTAGAATTAAGCCTCACCACATCAGGAGGGAAATCGTCCTTATTTACCAGCTTCGCTTTTTTTAATTCAGATTGCAAATCTTCCGCATTCCGACGATCAAAAGCTGTCCTTTTGTTTCCTCCGGTCAGGTAGGAGATCAACAGGCTGTAATCATCCTTCCTAAGCACAAGCTGTTTATTTATATTTTGCATAGTATTTAATTTGATGGTAATAAAAATTGTTGTCGATTCATTTTTGCTTTCCGGTTTCGAAAATATATTTCTTCAAAACTCAGAACTGTTTGCTCGTCTATTCTTCTAAAAAATTTTGAAGCCGGTATTTTTTGAACTTCCTTAAATCCACATGCCTCCATTATTTCTTTAATCGCTTTTATAGTATTTAAATGAAAATTGAACACTCTTACTCCCTTAACTGTAGGATCTAACCCTTTATACAATGCAGGATTTTGTGTGGCTACTCCAACCGGGCATTTTCCGCTATCACAAATCAATGCCTGGATGCAACCGAGCGCAAACATCATTCCGCGTGCACTGTAACAAGCCGATGCCCCTAAGGAAAGCGCTTTAAGCACGTCGAAGCCCGAAATAATTTTACCAGCAGCGATTATTTTTATATGGCTGGCAAGATCAAATTCATCCAATGTTTGCTTTACAAAAGCCAGCGCCTCATATAAAGGCATTCCCAGATGATCAGTGAATTCCAGCGGTGCTGCACCCGTGCCACCTTCGCCGCCATCCACAGATATAAAATCAGGAATGCAACCCGTTGCTTTTATAGCATTACAGATATCAATGAACTCCTGCTTATCGCCAATACAAATTTTAAATCCAACAGGTTTTCCACCAGATAATTCCCGTAGAAGGTCCAAAAACATTACCATTCCCACGGGGTTATCGAATTCCGAATGACCTGCCGGCGAATGAATGGTGGTTCCTGCTCTTACATGCCTTATAGCAGCAATCTCCGCCGTATTTTTTGATGCCGGCAAAATGCCGCCATGACCGGGCTTTGCGCCTTGCGATATTTTCAACTCGATCATTTTAACTTGTGGACGTATTGCATTCTTACGAAACGCCATTGCGTTGAATCTTCCTTTATCGTCCCGGCAACCAAAATAGCCGGTACCTATTTGCCAGATCAGATCTCCTCCATGGAGATGGTATTCACTGATGCCGCCTTCACCTGTATTATGGGCGAATCCTCCCAGTCTTGCGCCATCATTCAAAGCTTTAATAGCCGTTTTGCTCAACGCACCATAACTCATTGCGCCAATATTGTATATGCTGGCATAATATGGTTGCTGACAGAATTCATTTCCGATCCAAACGCGTAAGTCGTCCTGATGTAGATCTACCGGGTATACAGAATGTGCCACCCATTCGAAACCAGGTGCATTAGGATCGGCCTGCATACCGAAGGCTACAGTTTGCTTTTCGTTTTTGGCTCTTTGATAAACAATCGATCGCTGGCGTCTGTTGAAAGGTTTCCCATCCAGATCGGATTCAAAAAAATATTGACGTATTTCCGGCCTTATGGATTCAAAAAAATAACGCAAATAGCCTAAAATTGGAAAGTTTCGCAAGATCGCATGCTTTTTCTGACGAACATTTGCAATAGCTAGCAATAATAACGGTAACGTAATTACAAGAACCAGGTACCACTTTCCGTTGCTGGTAAATGCTTCTTTAATTGCTATAACATTTATCAAAACTAAAACCAGTATGATAATTCCGCTTGCCGGAACCAATTTATTAATTCGTGTCATAATAATTAATTTTAGAATATAGTATAAGGACAGTTCATTGCAAACTGTACCTCCTTTAAATTAGTTTGTTCACTGGCTACGTATCATTATGGAGAGAATCATCTGCCAGTTCGTGGCATTTCTTTCCAACTTTGACAGTTCTGAAATATTATCTGTTTTACAGTCGTAAAATGATATGATAATGGTCTCATCTCTTCCATATTTAAATTCCAGATCAATACTTTTCAAAAACTCTTCAATTCCATTTTCCTTTCGTTGCCCAGGCCCAATACTGCTGTAACATTTTCTCACATTTACCAAAGAGACTTTACTCAATTCGATGATAAATGGCTTTTTTATTCCCTGGTTAGATTCGAACACCAATAAACATTTTTTTAATCCATCCAGTGCGATTACTTTATTGCCAAGTTCCAGATAACTTGAAAAAGATAAATTGAACTTAGAACCAAGTTCACTGATATGTAAATATTTACTTTTAGTAATAGTTGCTTCTACGTTTGGCATATTCGTATTATTCTGTGTACAAATTATCGTGCGACCATTAATGAAACGAAATGATCGCCGTAGTTTAAATTAAAAAGTATAAACGTATCATTATACTGAAAATCATTTTTCTAACTTTAATGGCAGGTTCTTCTTCTTTAGAGAATTTGTTGAAATTTTAGATAGTAGTTCCATCCATTTCTTTGCCTTTAATTCCAGCTCAGGAAGCTCCCTGATATCG
>CBIHPC010000028.1:0-48650 GCA_966211305.1 uncultured Niastella sp. | reverse complement strand
GTATCAAAAATATCGATCCGCAAAAGGCGCAGCTTTCCTTTGTATGTTACGACCTCAGCGATTTAAGCCGGTATACAAAAAGCATCAGCACGCCCATGTACAGGATGTTAAAACACTATTTGCCGGGGCCATATACATTCATTCTGCCGGCCAGTAAGGAAGTGCCCAAAATACTGCAAAGCAAAAAAAATACGATCGGCCTGCGTATTCCCGATAACCTCATTGCCCGTACCATTGTAAAAGAACTGGGCCACCCGATCTTAAGTACTACTTTACCTGGTTCTATGGTCGAAGAATATACCGATCCCGAGATCATGCAGGATAATTTTGAAAAGCTGGTTGATGTGGTGGCAGATGGCGGAATTGGCGGCATGGTTCCTTCTACCGTTATCGATTGCACCGGCGATGAACCCGTGTTGGTGCGCCAGGGAGCGGGAGTGTGGGATGCCGCAGAAGTTGAATGAAATATTAGCGGTTAAGTTATACTTTAAATTATATAGTAAACCGAAGCAGGAAGTAAGAAGTACGAGGTAAGAAGTACGAGGTAAGAAGCGTTCTAATTGCGCTCAACCCTGCAATAGTATGCTGTAGAATAAGAAACGCGAGGCCAGAAATGCCAGGTTCTTCATACTTCAGCGATACATAAGCCTTAATTTTACGAAAAAGAAGCTTGCACAAACATGAAGACCGAGTACCAGAAATTCTTCCCCGACCACTTTACACTCGAAACGCCAAGGGTATTGTTACGATTGATGACCATGCAGGATTATGACGTGTTCCTGCCCCTGTCGAAAGATGCTGAAATATGGAAATACTTTGTAAAAGACCTCAGCGATGAACAGGAATTAAAAAACTGGATGCAGCAACTGCTTTCCGAAAGACAACAGGAAACAAGAATGCCATTCACGGTGATCGACAAACATACGCATGAAGTGTGCGGCGGTACCAGCTTTCTCAATATCTCATTTTACGATAAACGGCTTGAAATAGGTAGTACCTGGCTGGGCACGCCATTTAAAGGCACAGGTGTGAACCGCGAGGCTAAATTTGCATTGCTGTCCTTTGCATTTGAAGTTATGAAAATGGAAAGGGTTGAAGTAAAGACCGATAATTTAAACGAGCGCGCCAAGGCGGCCCTGCTTAAAGTTGGGATGAAACCCGAGGGCATATTGCGCAGCCATATGCAAATGCATGGTAACCGGCGAAGGGATTCAATTTTTTTCAGTATTATCAGAAGTGAATGGCAGGAAAGAAAACAGCATTTCTTTTCTGAAATGTTATAGGCTTACTCCATATCGAGCTCCAGCTGGGAAGAAGTGCATTGGAACGAGCGGCGGTGATAAGGTGTTAAACCAAACTCCTCAATGGCCTTTCGATGCTCTTTGGTGCCATAACCTTTGTTGGTGATCCATTTATATGCCGGGAATTCAGGGTGCAGGTTACGCATAAAATCATCGCGGTAGGTTTTCGCCAGAATGCTTGCGGCCGCAATAGAGGCGTAATGGGCGTCGCCCTGAATAATGCACGCATGGGGAATGCGTTTGTATTTGGTGAACCGGTTGCCGTCAATGATCAGGAACTGGGCTTTCTTTTTTAATTTTTCAATGGCCAGGTGCATGGCCTTAAAAGAAGCGTTGAGGATGTTGATGCGGTCAATTTCTTCATGATCTACCATGGCCACCTGGTAACAAATGGCATTTTCTTCAATATAACCCCTCAATTCGTAACGGTCTTCTTCGGTAACCTGTTTTGAATCGTTCAGTTTTTCGTGGTAAAACCCTTCGGGAAGAATAACCGCTGCTGCAAACACGGGTCCGGCCAAACAGCCGCGCCCTGCTTCATCGCAGCCGGCTTCAACGAGTTCAGTCTGGTAAAATAGTTTCAGCAAAGGGAGGTTGGTTTGTCGGCCCAAAAATAAGGGATGCCCGTATTTAATTTTTATTTATCAACTTTGTTTTTTTACACAATACATTCCCAATATGGAATTAAGCACAATACCCCAGCTATTCCCGGCTTTTGAAAAGGAACTGCAGCGTGAGATAGAGGAGCAGGGCGAGATCCGTTCGTTCAAAACCGATGAGCAACTGATGCGAACCGGCCAGTATTTCCGCTCAACCATGTTAATCCTGAACGGATTGGTTAAAATATACCGGGAAGACGATGACGGCAATGAGTTTTTCATGTATTACCTGCAACCCGGTCAGGCATGCGCATTATCGATGGTGTGCGCAGCCGAACATAAACGAAGCGCCATTATGGCAAAGGCGGTAAAGGACACGGAAATCATAGCCATTCCTCTTCATTTAATGGAAGAATGGATGGGGAAGTACAGAAGCTGGAGTTATTTCGTGATCACAACATACAGGGCCCGTTTCGAAGAATTACTAAGCACCATCGATCATATTGCCTTTCGCGGCATGGATGAACGGCTGGAGTTCTATTTAAAAAAACACCAGGAAACCATGCGCACCAACCTTATTACCATCAATCACCAGGAAATTGCCAATGAATTGAATTCGTCCCGTGAGGTTATTTCGCGCCTGTTGAAAAAAATGGAGCAGTTCGGAAAGTTGAAGCTGCACCGCAATGCTATTGAAATTATTCAATTATAGCCGAAGAATATTAAACACTATTAACAATAGTGCTGGTTGTTTTAATGCAACTGCTGTTTATTGTTGAAAGCATTAGAAATGCTTTTTTCGCAGTCCGCCTGTGAAAACATATTTGACCATAATCATGCTTATTGTGACCTTCGTCACCTACCGGAGTTATAATTTCCCGCACCTTCACCTTATGATTGCATGGTTCAGTATGCCAATACCCGGTTAACTGTTACATGATCATTAAAGCTTGTCTGTAGTTGTTTTACCGAATTATTTATTATTAAATGGAAATAGCCGGTTATTTATCAGCCGTATTAATTGGCGTATCGTTAGGTTTAATAGGTGGAGGAGGATCAATACTTACTGTGCCCGTATTCGTGTACCTGCTGCACGTGCAGCCGGTGTTGGCAACAACGTATTCTCTTTTTGTAGTAGGCAGTTGTAGTTTAGTCGGCGGCGCCCGCGCATATTTTAAAAGATTGATCGATTTCCACGTAGTGCTTTATTTCGGCCTGCCCTCCCTGTTATCGGTATTTGCCGTTCGCCGGTTCGTTTTGCCGCTGATACCTGATCATTTATTCACCATAAGTAATCTGATAGTAACAAAAGGTGTTTTCCTGATGGTGCTGTTCGCTCTGTTAATGCTGGCGGCAGCTGTTTCAATGATACGTTCGGAAAGTAAAACGCCCGTGCCTGCAATTGGTAAAGAACGAAGAGGAGGATTGTTGATACAGGGTTTGCTGATTGGCGCAATTACCGGTTTACTGGGCGCAGGCGGCGGATTTTTGATCATTCCCGCTTTGGTGCTTATCAGCAGGCTGCCCATGAAAATAGCGGTTGGCTCTTCATTGACCATTATGGCCCTCAGTTCTTTTTTTGGGTTTTTCAGCACCCTTTCGCATTATACCATTAACTGGGCTCAGTTACTGACGTTTACCGGCATTGCCGTATTGGGCATTTTTGTGGGAACCGCTTTTTCTGATAAGATACCGGGACTGCTGTTGAAGAAAGGATTTGGCTGGTTTGTGATGGCAATAGGGTTGTTTATTCTGATACATGAATTATGTTGTATTTAACAGGCCCTGCTTACTATTAGCCCGTTCTGTGATAAATGTCATATTCTATTAAAACCATTATTCAGAAATTACGTTGATTATTAAACTAGATAGACAATGAAGATTGAACAAATTTACACTGGTTGCCTTGCGCAGGGCGCATATTATGTAGAAAGTGAAGGCGAAGCTGTTGTAATTGACCCGTTGCGCGAAGTAGACCCTTATGTACAAAAAGCTGCGCGTAACGGCGCCACTATAAAATATGTTTTTGAAACCCATTTTCATGCCGATTTTGTATCGGGTCACCTCGACCTGGCTAAAGCAACCGGTGCAGGCATTGTATATGGCCCTACTGCCACGCCCTCATTCGATGCGCATATTGCCGCCGATGGCGAAGTATTTAAACTGGGTAAAATAACGTTCACGGTATTGCATACCCCGGGGCATACCATGGAAAGCACCTGTTACCTGCTGAAAGATGAACAGGGAAAAGCAGTAGCATTGTTCAGCGGTGATACCTTGTTCATTGGCGACGTTGGCCGTCCCGACCTGGCTCAAAAAGCCGCGCATCTTACCCAGGAAGACCTCGCCGGTTTGTTGTTCGATTCATTGCGTAATAAGATAATGCCACTGCCCGATTCGGTAACTGTGTACCCTGCCCATGGAGCGGGCAGCGCCTGTGGTAAGAACATGAGCAAGGAAACAACCGATACTTTAGGCCATCAGAAAGAAACGAATTATGCGCTACGGGCGAATATGACCAAAGATGAGTTTGTGAAAGAAGTGACAACCGGCCTGATGGCCCCGCCTCAATATTTCCCTTTGAATGTGCAGTTGAACAAGCAGGGTTATGAAAGTATAAATGAAGTGATCAGGAAAGGCACACACCCACTGGGCGTTGAAGCTTTTGAAGCGGCAGCCAATGAAACCAATGCACTCGTGCTCGATACCCGCGACCCACAAACTTTTGCAAAAGGGTTTATTCCAAACTCAATAAATATTGGCATCGACGGCAATTTCGCGCCGTGGGTGGGAGCGCTGATCCCCGATATAAAACAGGCTATTTTAATTGTTGCGGAAGAAGGCCGCCAGGAAGAAGTGGTTACCCGTTTGGCCCGTGTTGGTTACGATCATGCAATAGGATATCTGCAGGGTGGTTTCGAAGCATGGAAAAATGCAAATAAAGAGATCGATAGCGTCAGGTCTGTTTCCGTTGCAGAAATGGCCGCGGCAGCTGAAGCCGGTTCTAACCTCAATGTGCTGGATGTGCGCAAGCAAAGCGAATACGACGCTGAGCACGTTAAAGGGGCGGTAAATGCCAGTCTTGACTATGTGAACGACAGCATGCAACTGGTTGATAAAAACAAAACCTGGTATGTACATTGTGCCGGCGGGTACCGGTCAATGATCTTTATTTCTGTTTTAAAAGCCCGTGGTTTCGATAACCTGATCGATGTAAAAGGCGGGTTCAAAGCCATAAAGGAATCAGGAAAATTCCCGGTTACTGATTATGTATGTCCTACCACCATGCTGTAGCGGTAATAGTGCACCGGGTTAGCTGATAAACTAAAATTTCATTAACTTATAAGCTGTGTGATTAATGTCGCACAGCTTTTTTCATGAAAGCGCCATTTTTACAAAAACTTATACAACATGCAATTCTGGGAATGGATCAAACAACCCTGGCCCTGGTATGTGGCCGGACCGCTGATAGGGTTAACGGTGCCGTTGCTGCTGATTTTGGGTAATAAAACATTCGGCGTGTCATCCTCATTACGGCATGTTTGCGCGGCATGTTTTCCGGCCAACATTCCCTTTTTCAAATACAACTGGCGTAAAGAAAGCTGGAACCTGTTTTTTGTGGCAGGTATAATGCTGGGTGCTGTTGTGGCAACCCAATGGTTGAATAGCGGCGCACCGATAGTTGTAAATCCCAAACTGGTGAACGATCTGCAGCAATATAATATTCACAATTATTCGTCCATAGTTCCGGTTGATCTGTTCAGCTGGCCTTCGCTGTTAACACTGCGCGGATCTATATTGATGGTTGCCGGTGGTTTTCTGGTGGGCTTTGGTACCCGGTATGCCGGCGGTTGCACATCGGGCCATGCCATTATGGGGCTTTCCAATTTGCAATGGCCATCGCTGGTGGCAACCTGTTGCTTTATGGCCGGCGGCTTTGTTACTGCTAACCTTATTCTACCCGTAATCTTAAACCTGTAAAGTACACACAATGGAAGCGAAAGAAATAAAACAATCTTCGATCATAAAAGAAACCAATACCGATTTTGAGGTACGCTCACTGGATACCATTTGCATAAATGAGTCGCAGATGAAACATTCGTGGTGGCATTTAATAAAATATTTGGTGGCCGGCCTGTTCTTTGGAATTCTGTTGATCAAAGCGGAAGTGGTTTCCTGGTTCCGCATTCAGGAAATGTTCAGGCTGCAGAGTTTTCATATGTACGGCGTTATAGGAACCGCTGTTATAACAGGGATTATTTCGGTTTGGCTGATCAAAAAATTCAAGGTGAGAACAATATATGGCGAGCGCATTGAATTGCATCCCAAGCAATTTAATAAAGGTCAGATCTATGGCGGATTGTTATTTGGCGCCGGCTGGGCATTGACGGGCGCCTGCCCGGGTCCTTTGTACGCATTGATAGGGACCGGCGCTACTGTTATCATAATCACATTGTTAAGTGCTATTGTGGGCACGTGGGTATATGGCCGCCTGCGAGAAAAACTGCCGCATTAGCGTTTTTTCGAAGCCCGTTCACTTCAATTTCCGCACAATTCAATTGAATTAATCGTTCGTTTAATTCAATTGCCGCACAGTTGAATTGAATTACCACACGGTTCTATTGAATTACCGCACGGTTCAATTTAATTAGCGCACAGTTCAATTGAATTACAAAGCCGACTAATTCAATTACAATAACAGATAATTTAATGGGACAACCCCTTCTTTTAATAAATTTGGCTGCTAATACATAGAATAACTATCTTTAATATGGATTTAATGTAGCTGCATATTTCAAATCTACAGACCGGTGATTCCTGCCTTTATAGCGGTTTTATATTCAGAACCTATTCCTTTCTATTATTTGAGATATTCCTGTAGAACCCAACCGTCTCCAATTGACTGAATAACCACAAGGGAATTGTTTGTATACCCGGGGATTTTTATTAGCGTCATCATCAGGAATGTAACGAAGTATTGTACCTACTCCATGAATGAGTTTATCCATGCCCATGCCGGTATGTAAACCGGCCTATGCCTGTTTGGGTTCAATGAACACATGGTGTAATGAAGCGCAGGTTCAATTATATGATTCTTCATTCTCTTTTCTATTCTATAAATTAAAACCTGGCAGTATATGCAAACCAACAATTTAAACGCCGAAACACGCCGTAACTTTTTGGGAAAAATTGCCGCTGGTGCAGCAGCGCTTGGTACAGCTTCTTTTGCTCCATTTCAGGCGCAGGCAAACCAGGCTTTGGCCGATCATGAATTTGGCGACGTGGAAGCATGGTTCAATAAGATAAAAGGAAAACACCGCATTGTCTTCGATGCTACACAACCGCATGAATTGATGCCATTTGCCTGGCCAAAAGTTTTTTTGTTAACGAATGCTGCAACCGGAACACCTGAAAAAGATTGCAGTGTGGTGGTGGTGCTCAGGCACGATGCTATTCCATATGCACTCGAAAGCGATCTGTGGGCAAAATACAAAATGGGTGAACTATTCAAAGCCCATGATCCTGTAACAAAAGAATGGGCAACGCAGAATCCATTCTGGAAACCTAAAGAAGATTATAAAATACCAGGTGTTGGTGCAGTGCCCATTGCCATTAATCAATTGCAGGATAACGGTGTTATGTTCTGTGTATGCAATATGGCAATAACTGTGTACAGTGCGGTGGCTGCCGATATGATGAAGATGGATGTAGAAACAGTTAAGAAAGAATGGCTGGCCGGCATCTTGCCCAATATACAGGTTGTTCCATCGGGTGTGTGGGCATTGGGCCGGGCGCAGGAAAAAGGCTGTACTTACTGTTTTGCCGGTTAAGTACAATTAAATAGGTGTGCTACACTTTCGAAGTGTGGCACACCTTGTAGCCACACACTTTTATCTTTAACCCTCTTATTTATACAGGTTGCATGTTGTATGCCGGTAATGCCGGTATGCAACATGAACCGCCATGCGATTTGATTGCTTTATCATGAACCGTAATTTGGTATATGGATTATTGGCAATAGCAGTGCCTGTTGCTATTTGGCTGAATGTTAGCCCGCGTAAGAACGGCAAACCTGCAATAGTTAAACAAACGGCTAACCTGCAACCACGTTATGTGCCGGAATTGCCCTGGCAGGCGCCCGATTCAAACAGTATACCCCAAACAGCTGCAGGTGACCAGATACGTTATGGCCGCGACCTCATTGCCCATACCTCTTATTATCTCGGTCCCAAAGGAAAAGTGGCCCGTATTTCAAACGGTATGAACTGCCAGAACTGCCACCTGGCGGCAGGCACCAAACCCTGGGGAAATAATTACAGCGCGGTAGCTTCTACCTATCCGCGTTACCGCGATCGCAGCGGCACTGTTGAATCAATCGAAAAACGCGTGAACGACTGCCTCGAAAGAAGCCTCAATGGAAAACCGCTGGATAGCAACAGCCGCGAAATGCGCGCCATAGTAGCGTACATGCATTGGCTGGGTGCTAACGTAGAAAAAGGCAAAAAGCCATTGGGCGTTGGCATTACTTCATTAAAGAACCTCAATCGCCCGGCAGACCCTGAAAAAGGGGAAATTGTATTTGTAGAAAAATGCCGGTTATGCCATGGTGCAGACGGCGCCGGCCAACCAGGTACAATAACCAATATGGGGTACCTGTATCCGCCCCTATGGGGGCCTGGTAGTTATAATATTGGCGCCGGGTTGTACCGGTTGTCGAGAATGGCCGGTTATGTAAAAGATAATATGCCATATGGCGTTTCTCACGGTAATTCACAGTTGACGGATGAGCAGGCCTGGGATGTGGCGGCATTCATCAATGCACAGCCGCGCCCCAATAAAGATCTTTCGAAAGACTGGCCGCAAATAAATACCAAACCCATGGATTATCCTTTTGGCCCCTATGCCGATACTTTTTCTGCACTGCAGCATAAGTTTGGTCCGTTCGACCCTATTCTACAGGCAAAAGCGGGCGGGAAGAAATAACCGGGATTTCTTTTTGAATTGTAAAAACATCAATATGAAAAAAAACAGTATGATAATAGCTGCACTGGTTTTGATACCGGTGCTTTCGATGGCGCAATCAAACGCATACAAAGTGATCTTCGATATAACCAGCGACGATACGGCCGCGCACAAAACCGTTATCAGGCAAATGCGTGGCATTTCACAATCACGCCCCGATGCGCAACTGGAAGTGGCCATCTATGGCAACGCACTGCCCATGGTAATGAAAGACAAATCGATCATTGCGGAGGCGGTGAAGGAATTGAGCAGTAATAAAAAAGCGAGTTTTAAAGTGTGCGCCGCCACCATGAAGCGGCATAATGTTGATAAAAGCCAGTTGCTTCCCGGTGTTGATGTGGTGCCCGATGCCATTTATGAAATCGTGAGCAAACAGCACGAGGGGTGGGGGTACATTAAAGTAATGCGATAATTTGCTAAGGTGTTAATTAGCAAATTATCACATTAGCCTTCCTATCTTTGCGCCGCGATGATTACCATATCTTTTGAACAACGGGCCAACCGGGCGGTATCCAACTGGATATTTTTAGGCGTGATCATGTTATTGGTGCAGGTGGTTTTGGGCGGCGTTACCCGCCTCACCGGTTCGGGGTTATCAATTACCGAATGGGACGTAGTTACGGGCGCATTGCCCCCGCTGAACCAACAGCAATGGACTGAAAAGTTTGTTAAATACCAGCAAACTCCCCAATACCGGTTACTGAATACCGATTTCACCCTCGCCGACTTTAAATTCATCTTTTTTTGGGAATGGTTCCACCGCCTTTGGGCGCGCCTTATTGCCGTGGCATTTGTAATAGGATTTGTGTACCTGCTGGCAAAAAAATACATAAAAAGAGAATTCATCGATTCCCTGCTCTTCCTCTTTTTCTTTGGCGCTTTTCAGGGAGCTATCGGCTGGATCATGGTTGCCAGCGGCCTCACCGGCGATGCGGTGTATGTGCGGCCCACCAGGCTGGCCATGCACTTCATTTTTGCCCTGGCTCTAATTGCCTACGCTTTCTGGATAGGGCTTCGTATAAAAATTCCGGCGCGAAGACGCCTGGATCTTCCAAACCTGTACAAATGGACCTGGGTGCTAATCGCCATCGTATTCGTGCAACTGATGTTCGGTGCGTTGATGGCCGGTCATAAGGCTGCCACCGCGGCGCCTACCTGGCCAACCATCAACGGTAGCTGGGTGCCCGGCGGAATGTTAAAAGAAGAGCCGGCAGCACTCAATTTTTTTGAGAACAAGACCACCATACACTTTGTGCACAGGGGACTGGCATATACGTTATTAATATTGATAATAATTTATTCCGTAAAGCTTTTTCGCGCGCCTTCTGCCAGCGTGCTTTTCAGCAAAGTTCGCAGCTGGCCGCTCTTTCTCGTAGTTCTACAGGTATTACTGGGAATTTTCTCCCTGTTAACAAGTACGGGAATAGTTCCCAATCGCTGGGGAACCTTCGAGTGGATGGCGCAATTACACCAGGTTACCGGAATGTTGTTGCTGCTGAGCCTGGTTGCCGTGTTATTTCTGACCCGAAACCCATCTTTTAAGCAACCATCATAATCTTGGCACTGTCTTTTCGTTTATGTAGTATATTGGGGAAAGCCGTTCAAAAAGCGCTTTTGCTGCAAGAATAATACATTAATGCCTGGGTTAGTATGAAACTTTTTTGGAAGGGGTTATATCATTCGTTTCCTGTTCAGTTGCTCATGTTGCACTTTAAGAAATTTCAGGTGCTGCTGATCTTCTGGTTTGTGTTGTTCAGTACGGTGAATGGTACTTTTATGAAGACATTCGGCGCCGACTCGCTGTACCTGGCCCCCGAATACCTGGGCAATGTAAGTATACTGGCCTCGCTGTTCGTTGGTATGGCCATTGGCGTGTTCATCATGAGCTGGAACATTACCACCTTCATATTGTTCAGCCGCCATTTCAGGTTTTTGGCCACCACTTCCAATCCATTCTTAAAATACTGCATCAATAACGGTGGCATCCCCGCCATATTCCTTGTTTTCTATTTTATAAAAGCGGTAGCGTTTGAACGTAACAAGGAGCTGATGACGTATGGAGAGATCTCCTTGCTGGTGCTGGGTTTCCTGAGCGGTTTGATCCTCATCGTAATGTTTTCGCTCTTCTATTTTTTCAGGGCCGATAAAAATATCATCCGGCGGCTAACACCGGTTATCAGCAACCCGCAATTGTTCAAAGCCCAGTTCAAAAAAGATGAAACCCGGCTTAACCAAAGCCGCCTGATAAAAGTAGAGTGGTATCTGAACGCCATGTTCAAACTCAAGAAGGTGCGCGACGTTTCGCACTACAGCCGGGAATTCATTGAAACCATTTTCAGCCGGCACCACTTTGCCGCGGTAGTTTCCATTTTCATTGCTTTTATAGGACTCATACTGCTGGGTTTTTGTTTGGATAATCCGCTGTTCCAGTTGCCCGCCGCGGCCGGCATTACCCTGTTCTTTGCGATTTTGATCGCGGTGTCGGGCGCTTTTTCGTACTTCCTGCAAAGCTGGAGCATTCCGTTTGTCATTGTGCTGTTCATTCTCACCAATGTATTATACCGTTATGAAATAATTGACCCCAGCAATAAAGCCTATGGGTTGAATTATAAGAACAAGGACCAGCGGCCGCTATACACGTCAGAATCTTTGCTATCGCTATGCACGCCTGAAAAAATACGGAACGACAAACAACACATGATCTCTATTCTGGAGAACTGGAAAAAGAAACAAGCCGGTGAAAAACCGCTGATGTTCGTGATCACCACAAGCGGCGGGGGAAACCGCAGCGCCACTTTTACCATGAATGTGCTGCAGCGTCTCGATAGTTTAACGCATGGAGAACTGATGAACAAAACGGTGCTTATTACCGGGGCCTCGGGCGGCATGCTGGGCGCTTCCTATTTCAGGGAGCTGAGCAGGGCACGTGCGGCCGGACAAAAGATCAATTTGCAGGATAAAACCTGGCAGAACGATATTTCAAACGATCTGCTGAACCCCTTGTTCACTTCCTTTGTGGCCCGCGATCTGGCGGCGCCGGCGCAACGGTTCAAAGTAGGGCCGTATGAGTATATAAAAGACCGGGGTTATGCCTTTGAGCAAAAGCTGAATTCGAATACCCGCGGCATGTTGAATAAGCAATTGAAAGACTGGTACGACGATGAAAAGAATGCGCGCGTACCGTTGATGCTCTTCAATTCGGTAGTTACCCGCGATGGCCGCAAAATGATCATCAGTACCCAGCCCATGAGCTTTTTGATGCGCCCGGCCTACGATACAAATCATGTGCTCGATGCCGAACCCGATGCGGTGGATTACCAGGCGTTGTTCTCAAAACAGGACCCCCTGAACCTTCGCATGCTCACCGCCCTGCGTATGAACGCAACGTTCCCGTATGTATTGCCGAATGTATGGCTGCCAAGTGATCCCGTTATCGACGTAATGGATGCCGGTATACGCGATAATTACGGACAGGAAACCGCGCTTCGGTTTATTCAGGTATTTCAGCAATGGATCCGGGATAATACATCGGGCGTAGTGCTGATCCATATCCGCGACCGGAAGACCGGCGGCTGGGAGCATCCCTATGAATCGACCAGCATAACCGAAATTGCCACCAAACCTATGTTGTTGCTTGAGTACAACTGGTTCAAAATGCAGGAGTATAGTCAGAACGATCTTATGGGCCTGGCGCGATCGATGATGGGGAATTATTTTTACAGTTTTTGTTTTCAATATGTTCCGGAAAAAAGCGATGCCCGCGCTGCCTTGAATTTTCACCTTACCAAAAGCGAGAAAAAAGACATTGCCGGGGCATTGGGCAGTGCCGGTAACCAGCAAACATTTACCCAGTTCACCCGGCTTATAAACAACACTCACTCGCTTACTATACGTTAGCGGCGTGTATCAGTTTAAAATATTGCGGTAAAACCTTGATATGAAGTTGCCGGTGGCATTCCCATGGCTCCCCATCGATATGTATGGGCGCTTCGGCGGGATTGCTGATAAAAAGTTCAGTGGTTTGAAAGTAAATGACCGGCGAATTCATCGAGTTCTCTATCCGTCTTATGCGGCCTGCCAGCACCTGTCGCATAACAGTCAGTAACAGCAATGGCTTGGCAATCTTTTTTACGATCACCACATCGAGCAAACCATCGCTTAAAATAGCCTGCGGAGCAATGGTAAAGTTGTTACCGAATTGATTGCTGTTAGCGATGCTGAGAAAAAAAGCTTCTGTGCTGAATTCGAGTTTATTGGCATTTACCCTGAACGGGTATGGCCTGGCATTGAAGAAATGCCGGGTGGTAAGCGAGGCATAAGTGCCCAAACCTCTTTTGGGCTGATCGGCAAACTGGTGAGCCACCTGGGCGTCGAAACCCAGGCCGCACAACATACAGGCAAAATGGTCATTCACCATAAAACCGTCGGTTAAAACGGCCTTTCCGGTAAATACGATCTCCAGGGCTTTTGCACTGGCTTTTGGAATACCGGCGGCCAGCGCCAGCCCGTTGCCCGAGCCCATGGGAATAATGCCAAATTGTACATTGGTAGCAGCCAGCGCTTTTACCACCTGGTTCACCGTACCATCGCCGCCGCAAATAACCACATCGGTAACATGTTCCAACTCAATTTTATGCTTTATTAAACTGTAATCGCCATCTGCAGCCGTAGGTAATATTTCAAAGGGGATCTGGCGACTGGTTGTTTCACGGGCAATCAACTCTTTCAAAGAAGATTTTCCTTTGGTACCGGAAATAGGGTTAATTAAATATATGATCTTTCGCTGCATGTTGTCAGATTACAAAAGGCAAAGATAACATTCATGACAGGTTAACCTGTATATGATTATGCCTGCTTTCTATTTTATCTTTTTATTACCTCCCGGCCTTATATCCTTTTCCTGATACCCTCAATTTCGACAAACGACCATTTTCCCGGTCAAACGCCATAATTGCCATTTTTTATACGGTTGCCGAAAACCCGTAGGGTTCATCTAATTTAAAAAAACAGGTGGGCGATAATTAAGTTGCTTTGTTGCAAAGAACGCTGATCATATACAAAAAAATACAGCCATGAAAAATGTAATTCTAACAAGTATCGCTGCTCTTCTGCTTTGCGGAGCGGCAACAGCGCAACAAGCAAGCCGTCCTGCGTTAACTGATAATTTGCATTCGTTGCATATGAGCAGCCTGCCCATCAACAAAGTTCATGTAAGGGCTATGCGCGATTTTCTGAAGCGCGGTAAAGAAGCTGCCAATGCCGACTGGATGTTGGTAGAAACCGGGTACGTGGTAAAGTATACGGGCAAAAAAAACAGCCGTTGCAGAACCGTATACAACAGCAGGGGAGAGTTTGCCTATACCATCAGGCAGTATTACGAAAACGTTATGCCCCGCGATGTACGGGGTATCGTAAAAAGCCAGTATTACGATTATGCCATTACCCTGGTTGAGGAAATTGAAGCGCGCATGAAACCATTGGTATATGTAGTGCACCTGGAAGACTCCGCTACGTTTAAGAATGTTCGTGTATGCGAAAGGGAAATGGAAGTGGTGGAAGAGTATAATAAGACTTTTTAGAACAACAGGTTCAGAACAGGCATAGGATAGTTACATTCAGGATGCAGCTGCAGGCTGCAAGCTATCGGCACGGGTAAATACGTTTGTGTTATTTACGGCATTTAGCTTGAAGCGTGCAGCTGTATTCTGTTTTTGCCTGTAGTTGTTTTGCTTTCGGCTGTATTCTGTATTTGTTTCGCCTTTAACTTTTCGGCTTTAGCCTTTCCGCTTTTGGCTGTATTTTTCTGTGGCTCTTTTATTTGTACATGCGTCAGGCGATTATTATTTCCTGATAAAACTGGCGTTGCCTACCGGCCATAATTCCTGCTGCATGCGCCAGGTAGTGCTTTTACCATTAAACTGAATTGCTGAAAGCGCCCTGCCTTTCGGCAACTGTTGCGCATAATAAATGATGTTCAGGTTTGCCCCCGAATAATTTTTCTCCAGTTGTAACAAATCCTTTACCGGTATCGTCATACCTTTTTTAGCGCCGGATGCATCAGCAAATTTCCATTCTTTAATGACGTTGCCTTTATCGTCTTTAATGACAATGGTTCTGTCTTTACCAGTATACCCGCAATGGTGATAATAGATCACCAGCTGATCGTTCTTATTGGCTTTATCTAACTGCAAACTCTGCAGTGCAAAAGGTTTATGCACCGCCTGCGATATTAGTAATTTATTGTTGAGAAAGATCTCAAATACCTCGCCTCCTGCTATTGTAAATGATTGCAGGCATGCCAGTGTTGTTGTAAGAAGCAAAACCAATAAGGCTTTGAATGAGCTGTTTTGCATAATGAATGTTTTAGGTTGTGAAATAATTGTGTGTTTCTCATAACAAAGCAAAACAATACCGGCGACCATACAGAATTTGTTACACGATGGGCGCAAGATCCTTGATGTAGCGCAGGTTTCTGGGTGCCGGTTTTAGGCTGATGACCTTTTCAGATAAATAAAAAGCAGGAGTGTTTCAATATAGTCTGCCATTGTACGTTTGAGGACTTTGAAAAATATTAAGCGTTCGATATACATATTGTGCAGGTACAGTGAGGTTTTCCATAATTCCTTATTAACATAACCTTAACCGTAAATAAGTAACGTGGTGAAACATTTCGCAAATGCTGTTCAGGAGTGGATATGCTGCATATGACAGGCGGATTTTTTCCGGTAAACTATTCTAGCATGTTTGTTAGAGCTTATCATGTGACCGGCTTAAGTACCAATTTATAATAAATGCTTATGCAAGCGAATATATTGCGTTGGATTGTTTAATTCTAAATAAAGTATAGCAATGAAAAAATTATTGATCGCCACGGGCATCACCGTCGTGGTACTAACCGGCTGTGTTTACTCGCAGCAAAGCGCACATGCGCTGGCAACCGCCAATGTAAAGCCGAACCCTGATGTTAAGCCAAAGGCTAACGCTAGATCATCGAAACCAAATGCCGATTATCTGAACGACATCAATGCGCGGGCTATGCGCGATTTCGTGGGACGCTATGGCGAGGCCGAAAAGGTAAAATGGCATAACACCAATGGCAGCTTTATTGCCGTGTTTTTCCGCGACAGTGTTCAGCACCGGGTTGTGTACACCCGCCGCGGCGATCTGAATTATATCATGAAGTATTATGAAGAAAAACAAATGGCCCGCAATCTCCGCGCACAGGTAAAAAGCACCTACTATGACTATAAGATCTATGTGATACAGGAAATAGAAGTGCCCGGCAAACCTGCCGTATACTTTATAAATCTGAAGGGAGAAAAAGACTGGAAAAAAGTAAGGATCTGCCAGGGTGAAATGGATGTGCTGGAAGAGTTTAAGAAAGGATAACAAAGCGTGTAACAGCTGCCAAAGGATTGTTAAGGGCGCAGGTTAACAAGTGTTAGTTCTTTAACATACCGTTTGTAAACGGCATCAACTGTTTCCAATCTATTACAGTATAAAAACAATGGAGGAAACAGTATATGAAAAGGATCTTTACACTTGCAGCCATTTTGTTCAGCGTAACAACTTTTGCAGCTAACGGTAACCATCGTCCGGATGATAGTAAGTTGGCCATCCGTAGTAACAGCGACGCCTTCATACAGGTGTTCATCGATGGTAAGCAATATAACATCAGCCGGAACGGTTTTGTAATGGATTACATCCGCCCGGGCCGTCATCGCATCGAAGTGTACAAAGTAGATAATTACGGTATGTTCAGGAAAAGACCACAGCGGGTGTACAGCAATGTAATGGTTGTTAAACCCTGGGAGTCGTTGAACATTGGCATCGATCGTCGCGAAAGAGTTTGGGTAGACACCCGTTTCGACCGTAACGACCGCAGCCGTAATGGCAGGGATTATGGCCGTGGCCGTGACTACAGACCCGGCTATAACGATCGTGACCGCGATGGCCGGTATTACAAATAACAAGCGCTAAACGCTATACCATGTAGCAATGGCCGCTCCACAAAGGAGCGGCCATTTTTCTTTTGCATAATACCTGAAGCATTTATGTTAACTACTGCATAGAGCCGTATTCGTATTTGTTATCCGCGTTCGGCGTTCAGCTTTCCGCTTATGGCTTATAGCTGAATTGGCTTGCAGCTTGCAGCTGTATTTGCTTTTTTGGCTATTTCCCCTTTAACACATCCTTAGTAAACGACTTCGCTTAAACGAAATCTATTACAGTATAAAAACAATGGAGGAAACAGTATATGAAAAATATCTTTACACTTATCGCGATATTGTTCAGTATAACCACTTTTGCTGCTCCCGGTCCCAGAACTTCTAAAATAGCCATCTCAAGTAACGATCGTGCAAGGATGCAGGTGAAGATAAACGGTGTGATGTATAACCTGAACAATACGTTCGTACTGGATAACATTCGCCCGGGTAACCACTCAATCACTATATACAAAACAGAAAGTTTTGGTTTTAGAAAAAAGACACAGGTGATCTACAATAGCACAATGTTTATCAACCCCGCCCAGTCGGTCAATATCGATATCAACCGTTCAGGAAAGGTAGTGGTTAAAACAACATCGAACTACGCCTTCGATCGTAACAGCCGTAACAACAGGGATAATGATGGCCGGTACGATAACGACAGGAACGACAGAAACAACAACGGCAGAGATAATAACTACAGAAGATACTAACAACAGGGTTTCATTAATAAAAAGGGTCCCGTTTATGGCGGGACCTTTTTTATGCAGGTAAGTGTGCCATACCTCGAAGGTGTGGCACACTTTAATAATTTATACCGGCTTTATGCCCAGCACTTCGGTCATAAACAGTTCTGTTTCTCGTTCAACACCCGGTACATCTTTCGATCTTATCCACGAACCAATAACATGATTGCCGGTATTGGGCATGGCCTTTTCGCGCTTTTTGTCGGCCGGTGTGCCCAGCTGGCTGACCATTTCCCTGATGGCGCTTACTTTCACCGTGCTATCCTGGTGAATTTCATCTTTATAGTAGTACAATGTAAGCGTAGGTTGTTTAACCCGTTCAAAAGTTTCTTTTTTCATACTCGATTCAACCAGCTCTTCAAGGTTTACTGCAGCTTCAATACGATAGTGGTACGTCCAGTATTTGCGAAAAGCCTCGCGGGTGTCCTCTGAATCGAGGTATTTTGATCCCGTAACCAGTCGGGCTATCTGCAGCCCCCAGGGGTTGTTCAGTATCCAGGCCGTAGGGTCGTTGATGGCAATATTGGGCGACATCAGGATCAATGCATGTATATCGGGGTATTCGGCAGCCAGTTTCAATGCCAGCGTACCGCCGGTGGAGGTGCCAACCAAAATCACTTTGTTACCGATCTGTTTGCCAATGGCCAGCGCCTGTTTGGCTGTTTCCCAAAGCTTATCGGCGGTAAGGTTCACCATGGGTTCCGTTGTATCTATGCCATGTTCGGCCAGCCGGGATAAATATAAATTACAACCGAACTTTTTGGCCAGGTTGCGGTGAACGGGATCGCCTTCACCCTGCGAAGCCGTAAAGCCATGCAGATATACCAACGCGTACTCGGTCTTGTTCTTTACAGAATCATTGGCCCATACAACCCGGGCTTCATTATCGGGTTTAATGGTGTGGGCGGCTTCCTGTTGTTTAATATACTTTACCAGGGCAGTTGGTTCGGCCGGAACAGATGGCATGGTGGTTGAATATACCGGGGTAGAGGGGCTTGGTCCTAACAGGTAGACAATAGCTACAATTGCCAGAATGATCAGGACCCATTTTATTTTACGCATGTCGTAAATTTGGTGTTGAAATTAACGGCTTTTTATTACCTGGGAAAGCATTGCAGGCTAATTAAAAATAATTTTTTATGAATTCCGATACCGGCAAGTACATCATGCTCATCGGGGGTGCGGTGGTAGTTATAGGGTTGATCATCTATTTCTTTCACGATAAACTGCACTGGATAGGTCATTTACCGGGCGATATACGCATCGAAAAAGAGAACTTCCGTTTTTATTTTCCCATCACCACCATGATCCTGTTCAGCGTTCTGCTAACGGTAATTGTAAGCCTGATCCGCAGATTCCTGTAAAAGCTTAACGCCGAAGGCGCAACGCTTAACTCAAAACGCTTAACTCACAACGCTCAATGCGCAACGCTTATGGCCGCAGGTGCTGCATGCCTTCCGTCATCGAAGCCCCGAATGTGCAACAGGCAATGAACGCCCGGCTGTTTTCTGCTTTGGCTTCACACCTTCAGCCTTTTGTTACCTGGTTGTTAACCAGGCTGCCGTACGGAGTTTCTTCCTTATACATTTGGTAATTTTTCAATTCCTTTGTAAGGCCTTAACCGGCCTTATTTATAGCGTTTATGATCCCAACTAACCGGTACATTGCGTTGGATG
Source organism: uncultured Niastella sp. (assembly GCA_966211305.1). Classification (GTDB taxonomy): domain Bacteria; phylum Bacteroidota; class Bacteroidia; order Chitinophagales; family Chitinophagaceae; genus Niastella. The sequence continues at coordinate 29,317 of CBIHPC010000028.1, read as the reverse complement.
TATTTCGTGGTCTCACTATTTGTTTAATGATCATCGTAAATACACCCGGCAATCATGATACAATCTATGCTCCCTTGCAACATGCTGCCTGGCATGGCTTTACGCCGGCCGACCTGGTTTATCCTTCCTTTCTGTTTGCGGTAGGCAATGCATTGTGCTTTGCCGTTGCGAAATGGGCAAACATGACGCAGGGGCAGGTGTTGGCCAAAATTTTCAAACGCAGCCTGCTGCTGTTCCTGCTCGGGTTCCTGTTATATTGGTTTCCATTTGTGCAAAGGGGAGAAAGCGGGATAGTTTTTAAATCTTTTGCTGAAACAAGAGTATTAGGCGTACTACAACGGATAGCTTTATGTTACTGTATCGCCGCCCTGCTTGTTTATTATTTAAAAGCTACCGGCGCGCTCGTTACCGCTGTGTTTTTATTGATCGCCTGGCAGTTCATTTTATTTTGGTTTGGCGTGCCGGGGCAGGAGCTTACGATGGCGGGCAATGCCGGTACCCGGTTAGACCTGTGGTTACTTGGCCCCGGTCACATGAACCATACTGAAGCAATTCCTTTTGAAGCGGAAGGCTTATTGGGCACCCTGCCCGCCGTTGCGAATGTGATTGCCGGTTACCTTGCGGGGCGCTTTATTCAGCAAAAAGGAAAAACCACCCGTATGCTGATGCGCCTTATATCAGCGGGCTGCGGCCTTATCGTGTTGGCGTTGGGCTGGAATGTTGGGTTTCCCATAAACAAGAACCTGTGGACAAGTTCATTCGTATTGCTTACGGTTGGGCTCGACTGCCTTATTCTTGCCGGCGTTATTTACGTAATTGACTTTTTGCGACAAGACCGCCTGGCTTACTTTTTTGAGGTTTTTGGAAAGAACGCCCTCTTCATTTACCTGTTGTCGGAAGTGGCGGCTATCCTATTACGGGCCGTGCATGTTTATGGCCGCATTTATGATCACATATTCAAATTTGCCGGTATGTATTTGGGTTCCCTGCTTTTTGCCATTTGTTTCATGCTCTTTTGCTGGCTGGCCGGCTGGTATTTGGATAAAAGAAAAATATATATAAAAGTCTAAATTTCAAATTCCAAATCACAAGAACCAAATAAAGCCTAAAAATCAAATCAAAATACCTGAGATTGATTTTTGGGTTTTATATTTTTTTTGGATCTTGTAACCTGAGATTTGGAACTTTTTCCGTCATAAATCTGTGACTGCTATCTGTTTAGCATGCCGCTAAAAAAAATTAATTCATTGTATCAGGGTTTATAAGGGTTTGTGCGCTATAAAAACCTTTATAAGCGCGAATTAATTGTACATAAAGTTTCTGCTTTTGCTTGCCCCGCCCATTGATTTGGCGTACCTTTGCGCCTCGTTTGCCATTGCGAAAATTAAAGCATAGTAAGGCATTCATTATTAAGAAATTAAAAAAACAATTCCTGTCAGGGATAAGGATTTTATGGATATCAGAAATATCGCCATTATTGCCCACGTAGACCACGGAAAAACAACCCTGGTAGACAAGATCTTACACGCTACCAAAGTGTTTCGTGAGAACCAGGAAACTGGTGATCTGATCATGGACAGTAATGATCTGGAAAGAGAAAGAGGTATCACCATCTTCAGTAAGAACGCAGCCGTAACATACAAAGATGTAAAGATCAATGTAATTGATACCCCGGGCCACGCCGACTTCGGTGGCGAGGTTGAGCGCGTACTGAAAATGGCCGATGGGGTGTGTTTGCTGGTGGATGCCTTTGAAGGCCCCATGCCGCAAACCCGGTTCGTATTACAAAAGGCGTTGCAACTGAACCTGCGCCCGATTGTGATCATCAACAAAGTGGACAAACCTAACTGTCGTCCCGATGAAGTGCACGATGCGGTATTTGAATTATTCTTCAACCTCGACGCAACCGAAGAGCAGCTCGATTTCCCTACCTACTACGGTAGCGGCAGAAACGGCTGGTTCAACGATTCATTGACACCCAGCGAAAATATTAACCCGCTGCTGGATGGTATCCTGAAACATGTGCCACCACCAAAAGTAAGCGAAGGCACCCTGCAAATGCAGATCACTTCACTCGATTATTCATCATTCCTCGGCCGTATTGCGGTAGGAAGAGTATCGCGCGGAGTTATAAAAGAAAACCAGCCCATTTCCCTGGTACAGGGCGATGGCAGTATAAAAAAGACCCGTGTAAAAGAACTGTATGTGTTTGAAGGCATGGGCAAGAAAAAAGTAACCGAAGTAGTTGCCGGTGACCTGTGCGCCGTTGTAGGTATTGAAGGATTCAACATTGGCGATACCATTGCTGATTTTGAGAACCCCGAAGCATTACCGGTTATCAGTGTTGATGAGCCTACCATGAACATGTTGTTCTCGATCAACAACTCACCTTTCTATGGCAAAGATGGTAAGTTCGTAACGAGCCGCCACCTGCGCGACCGTTTGATGAAAGAAACTGAAAAGAACCTCGCGTTAAGAGTAGTGGATAGCGATGGCGGCGATGCATTCGTTGTATACGGCCGCGGTATCCTTCACTTAGGCGTATTGATTGAAACCATGCGTCGTGAAGGATATGAATTAACTGTAGGACAACCCCAGGTTATCGTAAAACAGATCGATGGCAAAAAATGTGAGCCATACGAAATACTGGTGGTAGATGTGCCACAGGAGTTTGCTTCAAAAGTAATTGACCTGGTAACCCGCCGTAAAGGTGAAATGCTGATAATGGAAACCAAAGGTGAAATGCAACACCTCGAGTTTGAGATCCCTTCACGCGGTTTGATCGGTTTGCGTACGCAAATGCTGACGAACACACAGGGTGAAGCTGTAATGGCTCACCGCTTCAGCGAATATAAACCCTGGAAAGGTGTTATTCCCGGCCGTAACAACGGCGTGTTGCTGGCAAAAGAAAATGGTGCGTCAACCGGTTATTCACTCGATAAACTGCAGGATAGAGGTTCATTCTTTATCGATCCGGGTGAAGAGATCTATGCAGGCCAGATCATCGGCGAGCATATTAAACCAGGCGACCTGGTGGTACAGATCACCGAAGGAAAAAAACTCACCAACATGCGCGCCAGCGGTAGCGATGCTGCAACCAACATCGCACCTAAAATTCAGCTTACCCTCGAAGAGTGCATGGAGTACATTCAGCACGATGAGTGTATTGAGGTTACGCCTAACTTCATTCGTATGCGTAAAACCATACTCAATGAAGAAGAAAGAAAGAAACAGGCTAAGTCAATGAAGGCCGAAGCATAAGAAAGTTCAAAACATTCTTTATACAATGGAACCGTTTGCAAAGACGGTTCCATTTTTATTTGATGTAGGTGGTAAAATAGCTATTTTGCAGCGCTGTAACTTTCATATCTTATGAAGAAATTAAAGATCGTAACCATTTGCCTGGTAATTGCTTTTACCATAATTCAACAGTTACTAAGAGTTAATTACTACAAACATTTATTCAGTGAAAATGCTTTTTGGGGCAGCGACTACAGGTATATCCTGGGTGCCATAAGCACGGTGTTTTTGGCGTTGTTCGATGTATTGACCATAGTATTGGGTGTTATATCGTTGACGGCTTCAGATAAACCCGGCCAGGACAGGGCATATTCAATTTTCCGGTATATATACATAATGCGCAGCATAATGAGTTTCCCTGTGATAGTGCTTGAAACTATATTTTATGCAAAGTATATTTTCGTTAACCCTGCATCTATCCTTTTCCTCATGTTCAGGCATCTGGTATGGTTTACGCTGGCGGTGCTGCTGATCATTTGTAAACCCACGAAGCCAGTAAAAAAAATAACGCTGCAGGAATACGATATGGTGGCGTATACCACGCTTGGCCACCGGTTTGTTCATTATTTGTTAGATTCATTGTTTGTACTGCCTACATTGCTCTTCCTGCTACAGTTAATGAGCGTTAACCGTTTCAATGTCGATGATCTGTCTGTGCTATTGTTTCAGGTATTGTTCCTGATAAGTTATATTATGTATTGCTTTTTTTCGGAAGTCATCTTCAGGCAAACGATGGGTAAAATAGTTACCGGTTCCTGCGTGGTGAGCGATGGCCCGCCTTTAACCATTGGCCGGATTTTCGGCCGAACGATGGCCAGGCTGATCCCCTTCGATGCCGTGGCATTCCTGTTCGGCGCGAAATGGCACGACAGGGCCTCGGCCACATCTGTTGTGTATGTAGATAGCTGGGAGAAGGCGTTTGATGGAGCGGATGAGAAGGTGAATTAAGATTAAATCAGCCTGCTTTGGTTAGTTGTTTGCGGGAGTTCATAACGCCCGCATTTTTCAAATGTGCATTATACCAGTTTATATAGTTTATTAAAAGCTTCTTGCAACATTTTAAAGTGCGGGTTATAAAAAGTACGCAAAATGCGTACTTCCCCTGTCCATATTGGACTTACTTTAAACAAAAACATTACTTATTTAACTAATGATTTCGGCCAGGTTTCGGAGAGTCATGCCTGTTTCCGCACCGGCTTTTGTTGTACTTTTGCACGGTAATTGAACTACCATGAGAGGATGTGTGATATTATTTGTACTGTTAATGCTGTTTTTCTTGCTTCCGGCAGATGTTTCGGCGCAATGTAGCATCTGTACCAAAACAGCGCAGCAATTAGGTGAAAAGCCTGCTAAGGCATTGAATATGGGCATAATATACCTCGGCCTTACTCCATTGATCGTTATGGGTTATATTGGCTATCGCTGGTGGAAAAGCGATCATTAAGCAATTGCCCCTGAATTAGTTATGACTGTCACCCGCCATTTTTTCCATCTGGTTGTCAACACGGCCGGTTTGACATATTGATTTTCTTGTATACCCGCTCAAATTTTCAGGAAGGCTTTTTGTCAACTTATCAAGCCTTCCGGCAGTTTTTTCCAACCCATCACATATTCTTTTTTACATACTGATGATTGCTTGGCGGGAAAAGCCAGTCAACCGCGCGATGCCATTTTACCGCGGTATATTTTCTTTTGATGATCACCGGTACCTGGCTCAGATCGAGCTGGGCAAAACCGGCCAGCATTTCTTCAAAACCTTTGCCTTTGAACTGTTGCTCGGCTATCCATTCAAGTATGAACGGGTTCCAGTCTTCCTTGTTGCGCCAGTAGTGAGCGATCCAGGGCGTGGCATCACCAAGGGTATAAATATGGTTAAGGGCAAGCGAAAGCGAATACTGTTCAACTAACCTGAAGGGTACCCCGCCCGCACACATCTCATCACAGATCTGCAGCGCCAGTTCTATGTCTTTTCCATTTTGGTTATTGGGCGTTGATACCACACCGGCATTGTACATATGATCGGTAGGTTGCATGGTCAGTCCGCCAAACTGCCTGCCCTTCAACGCCCGCCACGTTCTTTTACTGGTTTTATCTTTCAGGGTCGACAATGCGCCTTCGTCTTCGTGCATGTACGCTTTACCGCCCAGCAGTTCGGCTTTAAGCGAAGAAATATTGCTGTACAGAAAGGTATCGGTATCGCAATAAATAACCGGGCTGCCATTATACATTTCGGTTATATGTTGAATGGCTTTTATTTTAACACGCCAGAAGAAATCGTACGGGCCTTTCCATTCTTTTATTTTTTCAGGTGTAACGGCAATAATATTGGCATGCTTCGCCAGGTGTTGATAGAATGGGGCCGCATCGGTTATTATATTGACAGACTTTACTTCATTGGGCTGTTGCAGGAACGACATGGCTGAGAACGCAGCCTGCAGGTGATTCGAAAAACGGTTTCCAAATGTGCAATACAATATATGCATATCTTTTTCTATCGGGTTTTAATAAAACCTGGTTATAAACGAATAAACGTTGGTGATATTTTCTTTTTGAATAGCGGCCAGCAGGGCTTCCCTGCTAACGTCCTTCATGCGGTGCTTCTGCAAAAGGTAATACGCTTTATCGGCCAGCAGTCTGAATTTCTTATCCGTTGTTTGCACCTGCTTCAATTGTTTACCAATGGCTTCATATAGTTCGGCTATGCCTTTCCTTTGCGAGGCCACCGTTTTTACAACCGGAATATCTACGGCGGTTGCATGAAATGCGGGCTGCAGCATGAGTTTCAGGTTGCGGAAAAAAGTATCGGCATCGGGGCGGTCGGCTTTGTTCACAACGAAAATATCGGCTATTTCCATAAGCCCGGCTTTCATGGTCTGTACTTCATCACCCGCTTCGGGCACCAGCACTACCACGGTCACATCGGCCAGTCCGGCAATTTCCACTTCGCTTTGTCCAACCCCCACGGTTTCAACAATAATATGATCGAATGGCGCCGCTTTCAATACTTCAGTGAGTTCAATGATCTTAGGGTTCAGTCCGCCCAGCGAACCCCTTGTTGCCAGCGAACGGATAAACACATCGGGATGGCTGTACCATTCGCTCATCCTGATGCGGTCGCCAAGCAGGGCGCCCAAATTAAATGGGGAGGAGGGATCAACACACAATACCGCCACTTTTTTTTGCGCTGCCACCAGCTCTCCAATTAGTGCGTCGGTCAAAGTGCTTTTGCCGGCGCCGGGCGGGCCGGTTATACCAATGATGTGCGTGTGTTCATTGATGGGCAGGCCGGCCAGGAATTGCGCATAACCGGGCACTTCATTTTCAACCAGTGATAAACACCGGGAAATGGCTTTTTGAGATCCTTCCTTTATTTGTTGCAGCAATTGCTGCCAGTTGGCGGGCGCCTGCGTATGCATGTTATTATTCTATTACAAATATTGAGCAACTCCTTTTTCGCACCAGGTCAGTTTATTTTCAATGGCCTGTTGCACCACTTCATCGTTCTTCAACACGCTGGTACGGTCGTATTCCTTATGGTACAGGTGATATACGATACCCTGCAATTTAAAATATACCCGTTGTATACCTTTATTGTACAACCGAATTACAAGCTCGGTATCTTCCCGCCCCCAGCCGGTGATCTGTTCGTTGTAACCATTTACGGCCAACAGGTCTTTTCGCCAGAACGACATATTACAGCCGCGTAAGTTGTACAGTCCTTTTTCTTTTTTGAACAGTTCAATGAACCGGGCAACCGCAGGGGCGTGCAGGGCATTGAACTTATTGCGCACTCCTTTGTGAAAAATGGAAATGCCGGCCTGTTTGCTTTTAAAGATCTCCTGCGACAACTCTTCACTCAGCAATACCCGGCTGCCACCGATAAAATGATTGGGGCGTGCGGCCTGTACATGATCTTTTACAAATGAAGGGTGCAGAATAAGGTCGCCATCGATCTGTATTATATATTCTCCGGTAGCGGCGGCAATGGCTTTGTTACGGATCTGGCCAAGCTTAAAGCCTTCATCGGGTTGCCAGATGTGGCGCAGTGGCACGGGAAACGCGGTTTGGTAAGCGGCGATCAGTTTTGTTGTTTCTTCTTTTGAGCCATCATTGGCAATGATCACCTCACTGGGCAACATTACCTGCCGCTTTATGCTCAGCAGCGTTTGCTCCAATGCCGCGGGCCAGTTGTAAGTGGCAATAAGTAATGTACAGGATGGCTTATGCTTCATTTCTTTTTTTCGTTATTTAACATCCACAGTTTGGTATACTTCATAAATACGCCATAGGCGTGGAATACGGCAACGATAAATCCATGTCCGCCATCAAGAAAACCTCTTTTTAAAATATAGGCCTGTATAAAGGTAAAGAGCGGACTGAACAGTATTTTAAACCAGGAAGCCTGTTTCCCTTTTTTGAAATTCAATTCGGCGCCAAGGTCGGTATACTTGTTGGCCTTGGTCACGTGCTCGCGAATGTTAAAATAAGTATAATGCAACAAATGGCCTTTCAGCCTGTTTTGTTGTATGTTCTGCGATATTTGTAAGGTTTCATGCACCAGTTCATCGTTCCACCGCACGATGCTTTTGGGAAACAAACGGATCTTGTAGTCGGGATATTCAACTCCGTGGCGTAAGAACCTGCCATAATAAAAATTCAACCGGGTAAAATCGTACATGCCCTGCAGGCCCTGCTGTTTGGCGGCCAGGATGCTTGCCTGTAATTCGTCGTCCAACGCTTCATCGGCATCGAGCGAGAGAATGTATTCATGTTTTGCCAGCTGAATGCCAACGTTCTTTTGCGGGCCGAACCCAAGCCATACCTGTTGTTTTACAGTGGCGCCTTCGCGTTCGCAAATGGCTACGGTATCATCGGTTGAGAACGAGTCTACCACAATTATTTCATCGGCTACTGTTTTGAGTGATGCCAGGCATTTTTGAATATTGCGGGCTTCGTTATGGGTGATGATCACTGCTGTAACCGCGCTCATTAAATTGTTTTTATGTTGGAAGTTGCTCAACAGGTATTGGAATTATTTTAATATTTTATAGTTTTTATAATCGAACAGGCGTTTGCCGGTTGCTTTCTCAATATAATACAACAGGCGGTTTTTAAAAGAAAAGCGTTTGCGGCTTATATCCATTTCAATATTCCAGTTCTGTTTTTTAATGCGGTCGTGCATAACTGCGGGATGCGTGCCGGTAAATTTTGCCAGTGAATCGAACTCATTTTTGAAATCCCAGAAATCGGATTCTGTAAGGAACTGCTGCCATTCTTCATCGCTACGCCAGAATTTACCGAGGTTCTTTTGCTTTTGCAGCATTTGTTTGGGGCTTTTAACCCAGCCATAATGATATATGTAGGCGTCTATCAGCTTTACGTTCAATTTGCGGCCGTCTTTGCGAAAGCCCTGCGCATCTTTATAGGAGTGAATGCTTTTATCATTGCGTATCAAACGGATCTCGCGGTTGTACCACTTACGGCTATCACCTACATAATTGTAGGTTCCATAAAAATGGGTGTATTTGAATAACAGACCTTCTACTTCTTTATTGTCTTTGTATTTTCTGGCAGCTTCCAGAATAACGGGGTGGTATTTTTCGTGCACCACTTCATCGGCCTGAATATAAAAAGCCCAGTCGGAATCGGGTGAGATGTGTGCGAATGCCTTGTCGGTTTCTGCTGCCAGCACCGCACCGCCTTTGCGCAAAGCGGGGTCCCACACAGAGTGAACGATCCTGATCTTGTCGGAGGATATTGACTGAATCAGGCCCAGGGTATCATCTTCACTATCGCCAATACTTACTATCATTTCATCAACCATCGGTAGTATAGAATGTATAGCTTCCGTTACGGGATAATCATTAATTACTGCGTTTCGTATAATAATAAATCCCGAAATTTTCATAACTTTTAATTAAATACAGTGTTAAAGAGTGATACAATATGCCCTGCAAATGTAGCTGAATGTGGAATATATTTAACAGGTTTAAAAACATTGTGGTAGATTGCAAAACGCGTATTTTATATGACTAATTTTATTCCGATTTTCCCCCTGAGTATTGTGGTTTTTCCCGGTGAAAAAGTGCATCTGCATATCTTCGAGCCCCGCTATAAACAACTGATAACTGAATGTTTCGAAGCCAAAAAATCATTTGGCATCCCTTCGGTGGTAAATAACCGGCTGCAGGAAATGGGCACCCTGGTGCAGGTGACCGAAATTGTGCAAACCTATGAAAATGGTGAAATGGATATCAAAACCGAGGGTTTGCGCATTTTTCGCATTCTGGAAGTGATAAAGCAAATTCCTGAAAAATTATACAGCGGCGCCATTGTAAATTATCCTGAAAACGATGACTACGGCAATCGTGAGCTGATGCAGAAAGTGGTAATGGGGGTAAAACAATTGCACCGGCTGCTGAACATATCAAAGGACTTTAAAAAGTCCGAAGAGCAGCTGAAAGCGTATGATGTAGGCCATCATGCCGGTTTATCGCTCGAGGAAGAATATGAATTGCTGGGGTTGATGAAAGAGATACAGCGGCAGGAATACATCAAAAGGCATTTGCAGAAAGTATTGCCCATGCTGCTTGAAATGGAACAGTTGAAGGAAAAAGTAAAATTGAACGGGCATTTCCGCAATTTGTCGGCGTTTGATTTCGACCTGGGATTGTAGTGGAGGATGAACGCGAAAGGCGAAAGGCGAAAAAGTTTTGACGGCGCAAGGTAGATCATTAACTTAAAAGATCACGCGCCCACTCACCATCTAATCTTTTTTGGCAGAAACAAAAAAAACACATTTCTTCATCCGGTATTTGATCCCGGAAACCGTTAAAATCTATATAGATTGGTTCAAACAACATTATGTTTTGATTTCGGCAATACCCGGTTGAAATGTGGCATTTTTAATAACAGGGATTTACAGGAAGTGCTGATATTGGAGAATGATAGCGATGAAACTTTTAAACACCTGATCGAGAAATATAAACCAGCCAAATCAATTCTTTCTTCCGTAATTAATCATAATCCCGGCCTCGAACAGTTGCTGGGCACGGCTACCCGCTTTCATAAATTAAATCATTTGTCGAAGCTCCCCATTACCACCCCGGTAGGTAAACCGTCGGATATAGGGGCCGACAGGCTGGCGCTGATGTCGGCGGCGGTTGATCTTTTTCCCGATCATAATAATCTGATAATAGGATTAGGGAGCGCCATCACCTATAACTTCGTTAATAAATACAGGGAATTTTTGGGTGGCGGTATATCGCCGGGTATGGAAATGCGGTTCAAATCATTGAATATCTTCACCGCCAAACTGCCGCTGGTTGAAAAGGACTGGAACCTGCCATTGATAGGGTACGATACCCGCACCAATATTCTCAGCGGCGTTATACTGGGCATGGCCAAAGAAATTGATGGAATGATCGATGCCTATGCCGGGCGCTACGGGAACTTTAACGTGGTGTTAACCGGGGGCGATGCACCCTATTTTGTGTATCATTTGAAAAACAGGATATTTGCAGATCCTGACCTGATTTTCAAAGGACTTTATGCTATCAGCGAGCACAATAATGTGTAATGGAACCAGGTTATAGCAGGTGAAAATATGCGCAATAAAAGAACACGATATTACTTGTATGCAGCAGCCCTTTTAATGGGTTGTTTTTTTGTGTCCTGTGAGAATGACCAGAAGGTAGTTGATTCGTTGTTCAAAAAGAAAATAGCAATAGAAGAGGCCAAAGACATTGAAAGCTACCTGAGCCAGGGCGGCACCGTAAAGGCAAAACTTACTGCGCCGTATATGCTGCGTTACCAGGCCGATTCTCCGTATATAGAATTTCCCCGCACCCTGCATGTTGATTTTTATGACGACAGTACCGTTGTTGAAAGTACACTGGATGCCCATTATGCGAAATATGTGGAGTACGATCATAAAGTATTGCTGCGCGACAGCGTATTGGTGCAAAGCATCAAAAACGGCGATACCCTGCGAACCCAGGAGTTGTGGTGGGACCAGGACAAGCAGGAATTCTACACCGATAAACCCGCCCATGTATACCAGCGCGATAAAATAATCTTTGCCAAAGACGGTTTGCGGGCCGCGCAAAATCTCACTTCCTATACCTTCTACAGCAGTTCGGGCCCCATGCTGGTGCCGAGCAACGGAATGCCGCAGTGACAAGTCAAAAAGTTGACAAGTTAGCAGGTTGACAAGGGCCCCTGATTTTTAGCGGCCTGACGAATTGCCGTGTTAATAAACTGGCCAGGTTGAATGGTTGCAGGACTGCCGGAATTGTTATTCGAAAAATTTAGTTCTCTGCTATTATTTATTATGATGCACAGGAAGACTTGTCAACCTGTTAACTTGTCAACCAGTCAACTTATATTTGTTATCCTAAACACATTTTTATGGAATATAGAAGACTTGGACGATCGGGATTACAATTGAGTGTTCTTTCTTTTGGCAGCTGGGTAACTTTTCACAAACAAATTGACGACAGTATAGCTGATGCATTGATGGGTTTATCCTACGATGCCGGTATTAACTTTTTTGATAATGCGGAAGGATATGCATATGGCGAAAGCGAACGAATGATGGGCCGGGTATTGAAGAAAAAGAACTGGGACCGCACGTCATATGTTATTTCATCGAAAGTGTTTTTCGGCTGGCGAAAGAACAACAAACCGAACCAAACGGGTTTAAGCAGGAAACATATTGTAGAAGCCTGCCATGAGGCCCTGGAGCGTTTACAACACGACTATCTTGACCTTTACTTCTGCCACCGTCCCGATCCGGCCGTGCCTGTGGAGGAAGTGGTATGGACCATGCACAACCTGGTACAGCAGGGCAAGATCCTTTATTGGGGAACCAGTATGTGGAGCGGCGCTGAAATTATGGAAGCCCACCGGGTGGCGCAACAGTATTGTTTAATAGGGCCCGTTATGGAACAGCCCCAGTACAATATGTTCGAGCGGTATAAGATGGAAATGGATTACCTGCCCGTGTTCAGAAATGTTGGTATGGGTACAACCATCTGGAGCCCGCTGGCAGCCGGATTTTTGACCGGTAAATATAACAACGGTATACCAGAAGATTCGCGGCTGGCCATCAAAGGCTTCGACTGGTTAAAGAACAGATGGCTGCAGGAAGAAAAGCTTAACAAGGCAAAACAACTGGGTGAGCTGGCTAAAAAGCTGAATGTTTCGCTGGCGGCATTGTCAATTGCGTGGACAGTAAAGAACCCGAATGTGACTACAGCCATATTGGGCGCTACCAAAACAGAACAGCTGGAAGAGAACCTGAAAGCCACTGCTGCATTGCCCTTGTTGACGCCGGAAGTAATGGAAGAGATAGAAAAGATATTACAGAACAAACCATTTTTAGACCTGCAATAGCCGGTTGCAATAAATATTTGTACGAAAAACAATTAACCCGTTGCTGCTGCAACGGGTTTTTTATTGGGGTTACCTGATAACGGCTCAACATCGATTGAAAGACGCATTTGTAGTTTTCATTTGTGTATAAGTGAGGCATGCGGTTACACGGTATTTATCTTTAATACATTTTTTATTTGTAACGTTAACAGTTGGGTTAAATGCGATTACAGGTTTATTAATTGGGTTATTTAATTGAGTAAGGTAACCTTTTATCATATGAGTGGCAACGCGTGTTTGTACACGCTGGTAAATTCATCAACTAACGGTGACATGTACGTAGAATGCTCCTAAGTAATAATGCTATTGTGTTGTATTTGTTGGTTAAATATCTTTGGCACTGAAAGGAAGCGATAAGGAACGATGCTTTCTGGCAAAGAAATCCGTTGACTAATGAAAACTGATAAAAACCTTTTCCTGTATTTGTTGACCCATTGTACCCTGGCCATTGACCATTGCCTCTCTGCACTTAATAGTATAGCACAACCTCTTTTATTACTGAAAAACAAACAGGCCGCTCAGGGCCATCTTCAACTAATGCCGGTGTATAATTCCCGATTACGAAGCAACGCATGCATACAGGTACGGTTTTCAAAAGTGCTTTAAGCAGGTATTTAAAAAAATATCCTGGAAAGATATAGTCTGCACGTTCGGCGAAAGCTTGACGGTGGTATGATCATAAAAGATTAAAAATTATTAAGAGTTTCTAATAGGGGTTAAATAGTGCATAGGGCAAAAAGGCCGCCCTTTTTTAAGGGCGGCATATTTTTATGCTAAAAATTGTTAGCGCTATTGCCGGTTTTCGTGAACGTTAATGTGAAGAGGGCATAAAATAAGAAAACCGGCTTAGAGAAGCCGGTTCATACCCTGATATTATTAAATGAGAACTAAGTGACTGAATTATAACCTTTCGCTCCGCTCTTACATTCTGCCTTCAATAGCCTTGAAACAGGTTATAGATATTGGCATGCAGTCAACAGAACTGGTATAAATCCTCAATGAAACGATATTACGTATCGTTTAGTATGTGTTATTACTTAAAATTTTCGGGCAATATAAAAATAGTTGCAAACGATGTTCATGCGCCGATTGGGCGGGCGTTTGCGGTGATTGCAGCATCTGGAAAAGGTGCAGCGATGGCTGTAAAAGTGAAAAAATGAAAGTATCGCTATTCCTGATATTGAATTGATAAATGTCAATGAGACATTAGGCGGGAATCGGCAATCGGCAAAAAATTATAGCGGCCCAAGATCAGTGATTATCTCAGCAATTCGGAAGCTATTGACCAGTCACCACTTTGTTATTTAATTGTTATTGAAACACCCAATACAATTTCTTTTTTTCTCCTTCGTCATTCCCATCATACGCCCCCCATCTGCTTTGCAATCAATAAAATATCATGTGTAACGAATAACTGTTAGCAAAAGGCTGGCAGTTGTTTTTTGCAACCGGGTGCACCAATGCCGGGCGCCTAAATTATTTAAACGTTTGTTTAATTTAAACGTTTGTTTAATTTTGAGGCTCCAAACGAAAAGATCAAATATGTCACTCACGGAAAAAGTTGATAAAAGGGCACACATTCTGGCTATAGCCGAACAGTTGTTTGCCGACAAGGGATTTGATGGGACTTCTGTGCGGGATATAGCGCAACTCGCTAACGTAAATCTTGCCATGATATCTTATTACTTCGGTTCAAAGGAGAAGTTACTGGAAGCATTGATCGAAGACCGGGCAGGCTATACACTGGGAATAATTGAAGAGCTGGCCAAAAACCAAACGCTCACTCCCTGGGACAAGATCGACAAGCTGGTTGATTTTTATGTAGAAAGGATCTTCAACAACTTCCGGTTTCATTGTATCATGTCGCAACAATACAATCATGCCCGGTCGCCCGAAATAAAAGAGCTAATAATAAATATAAAGATGCGCAACCTCGAGCAGATCAAAAAAGTGATCGCCGACGGACAAAAGAAAAAGATCTTCTGTAAGGTAGATATAGAACTTACCATGGCGAGTGTGTTTGGCACCCTGACCCATATTACCAACTCAAAAAGCCTGTATTGCCGCCTGATGAAGATCGATGAAACAGATGATCTTACTTACCGCAAAAAGATCGCGCCGCGGTTAAAAACACATTTAAAGCAAATGATGCGGGCTCACCTCGAATTCAAAAACGAAGAATAACATTTAATATATAGAACGCATGAACCCGAAAAAGAAAATAGTATCTGGATTAGTCTTATTACTGACCATTTTTTCTGCGGAAGCACAAACCAGAACCATAAGCCTGGAGGAAGCCGTTCGCCTGGGTGTGCAGAACAGCAAACAACTGAAGCTGGCACAAAATAAAATAGAACAGGCCGTTTCACAACTGGAACAGGCAAAAGATGAAACACTGCCAACCGCCAAAATAAGCGGCGGCTACAGTCACGCCCTGATGTTGCAGCGCTCCTTTGCCCTGCCTTCATCTGATGGCACTGACCCCAAAAGCATGAGGTTCCCATTCGACAATACATTGTACCAGGCAACCCTGAGCGTTAACCAACCCATTATTGCGGGTCACCGTTACCGGTATGCACGCGAATCGGCCAACCTGCTGATCCAAAGCAGCAAGTTGAATGCTGAAACAGACAGGGATGAAATTGTATACAATGTCATCAATGCCTATATCAACTTCTATAAAATTCAACAGAACCAGAAGATCGTAGCGCAAAACCTGCAGGATGTGGAATCGAAACTGGTTGAAGTAAAGAAATTCGAAAGCCAGGGCCTGGCCACAAAAAACGATGTATTACGCTTTCAATTAGAGAAATCGAACATACAGGTGCAGGAAATTGAACTGAACAATAATCTAAAAGTGGTGAATTATAACCTGAATATCTTGCTGGGTCTGCCAGAGAACACAACAGTACAGGTACAGGACGTTGTTTACAAACTGGATTTGAATGACAGGCCGGACGTTTACATGAAGCAGGCCCTGCAAGATAGAAAGGAATTCAGTTCGCTGAATTACCAGGACAAGCTGGCGGAAATAAATGTAAAAAAGGTGCACGATGAAAAATTGCCAACCGTTGGCGTAGGCGGCAACCTTTATTACATCAATCCCACAAAAGCGTTGATCCCCAAAGGCGCTACCTACCTGGCACCATTTGTAATAGGTGTGAATGCAAGCTGGGACATTACCGGTTTCTTTAAGAACAGGAACAAATTAACGGAAGCCAACCTGCAAAGACAGGAAGTGGCTGCCACCCGCGAGTTGCTGACCGACCAGGTTAAAATGGATGTAAACAGGTCTTACAACCAGTATCAGCAAACGCTTGAAAAAATTAAGTTATTGAATGATGCAGTGGTGCAGGCTACAGAAAACGAAAGGATCACAGAATCGAAATTCAAAAATAACCTGGCCACTACCACTGACCGTATCGATGCACAAACCCTGTTGTACCAGTCTCGTTTGAATCTTGAGCTGGCAAAAGCCGATGCTACCGCCGCTTATTATACCCTTTTGAAAACAACCGGACATATTCAGCCCTAACACCATTTAAAAAAAGTATTAAAGAGATATTGTATGAGCGAAGCAAAAAAGAGTAAAGGAAAAAAGATCATCTTCCCTGTTATCCTCGGTCTTGTATTAGTTGGCGCACTGGCTTTCACCGCCAAAGAATATTTCTATGGCAAAAGCCATGAGGAAACCGATAATGCCCAGATCGACGCAGACATCAGTCCTGTTGTTACCCGGGTAAGCGGTTACGTTAAAGAGATCCGGTTCAAAGATAACCAGTTCGTAAAAGCAGGCGACACCCTCGTTGTGCTCGATGACCGCGATTTTCAGATCAAGTTGCAACAGGCCCAGGCTGCACTGGCAGTGGCTAAACAATCGGTGAACGTACAACGGTTTGCAGTCAATGAGGCAAGAACCGGTATTGCAACCGCACAGGCCAATATAGAAACCGCTAAGGTACGTGTGTGGAAAGCAACAGAAGATTTCAAACGGTATGAAGCCCTGTATGAAGATCATGCCATCACCAGGGCGCAATACGATGCCGCCAGGGCTGAAAAAGATGCCGCTGAAGCTGCATTGCATGCCGCTCAAACCCAGGTACCGGTTGTAACTGAAAAAGTAAGCACCAACCGGCAGCAGGTACAGGCTACGGCTTCGAACATAGGTTTGCGTGAAGCGGATATCGAGTATGCCAAACTACAGTTGAGCTATACTGTTATTACGGCTCCTGCCGATGGCATTATTTCAAAAAAGACCATTCAACCCGGTCAACTGGTACAGGCGGGTCAGTCGTTATTTTCTATAGTAAACGATGGCGGACTGTTCCTGACTGCCAACTTCAAGGAAACTCAGATCGGGAATATTAAAATCGGACAAACCGTTCACATCAACGTAGATGCTTTTGCCGGTCACCCGATAAACGGAACCGTAGAATCATTTGCAGGTGCAACCGGCGCCAGGTTCTCCTTACTGCCTCCGGATAACGCTACCGGCAACTTCGTGAAAGTGGTGCAACGCATTCCGGTTCGCGTGAAGCTCGATAAATCAGATGCTGAGCTTTTTACCCGCCTGCGTCCCGGTATGAGCGCCAAAGTGGTGGTTGATACTAAGAAATCATAAATACAGCGGTAAGCGATAAGCTTCAGGCTGTAAGCCAATACCGTTTTTGCTTTACCGTTATCTTTTGCCTTTAGCTTATGGCTTTTAGCTTTAGGCTGAAAACAGCGAGGTGAAGTACTGGTGTAAGGCTAAAAAAAAATTATTTAAAAATGGCAGAACAAGGATTTAGGAAATGGATCATCACCATTACCGTGATCATGGCTTCCCTGCTGGAGTTGATCGATACGACCATTGTGAACGTGGCCCTGCCTGATATTATGGGTAACCTTGGCGCTACGCTGGAAGATGCCGGCTGGCTGGTTACCGGTTATGCAGTGGCTAACGTGATCGTACTTCCCATGTCGGGCTGGCTGGGCGACCGTTTTGGCCGGAAGAATTATTTCCTGGCTTCCATCCTCATATTTACCGCCGCCTCTTATTTGTGCGGGCAGGCGGGCTCTTTAACCGAGCTTATTCTTTTCCGCTTGTTGCAGGGTTTGGCCGGTGGTGGTTTGTTGTCAACGGCGCAAGCCATCTTGATGGAAACCTGGCCCCGTGAAGAAATTGGTATGGCAACCGCGTTGTTTGGTTTGGGTGCGGTGGTGGGCCCAACCCTGGGTCCCACCATCGGCGGCTACATTGTTGACAATACCAACTGGCGGTATATCTTCTATGTGAATATTCCTGTGGGCGCAGTTGCCGCCTTCCTGGTATCGATGTTCGTACGGGAGTCGCCGATGTTTGAAAAGGGAAAACCTATCGACTGGTGGGGCATCCTGTTGCTGGCAATAGGTGTAGGAAGTTTGCAGGTGGTGCTTGAAAAAGGAGAGACCGAAGACTGGTTCCAGACCCCCTACATCGCTTTCCTTACAATAACGACCCTGTTGGCCGGTATTGGCTTTATCTGGCGTGAATTAAGCACCGATCACCCGGTAGTGGATTTTCGCATCCTGAAGAACCGCAGCTTCGCAATAGGCATTATAACCTCATTTGCGCTTGGTTTCGCATTGTATGGGTCGGTATTCATATTCCCGGTATTTTGTCAGAACCTGTTACACTTTACCGCCCTGCAAACCGGGTTGATCTTATTGCCCGGTGGTTTGGCAACCATTTTAATGATGCCGTTCGTAGGCGCCATGTTGAAGAAAGGAGTGCCGGCCCAGTTTATGGCAACCGGCGGTTTTATGCTGTTCTTTGTGTTTTGCTGGATGTTGTCGAACAGCACCCTTGAATCGGGCACCGGAGACTTCTTCTGGCCGCTGATCATTCGCGGTATTGGTATGGCCGTCCTGTTCGTTCCATTGACCACTTTGGCGGTTCAGGGGCTTCAGGGCAAACAAATAGGGCAGGGAACCGGTTTGAATAATATGATGCGCCAGTTGGGCGGGTCCTTTGGTGTGGCCATTCTTACCACGCTTATCCATGTTAAATCGGGCGAGGTGCGCACCGCGCTTCTTGGAAATGCAAACCAGTATAACCCCGCTTATGTGGAACGCAGGGAAGGCCTGGTGCGGATGTTGATGGGCAAAGGATATAATTTACTGGATGCCCAACAGGCGAGCAATCAAATGATGGAAGGAAATATCATCAGGCAAACCATGCTGGTAACCTACGATCACATGTACATGCTCATTGGCGTATTTGTACTGGCTGCCATCCCGGTGATTTACCTGCAGAAATTTAAAAAGAAACCGGTTATCGTTACCGACGCGCATTAATGCCGGTACCGGAATAAAAAAGATGACGCTGTTTAAAAACGTCCCATTCCGGGAAAGCCTTCAGTAAAGCTACGCTTTAGCTTCGGTTAAGCTTCGATTGTCCCACACTGGGAATAGCAGGCTAAAATGCCGTGAAATTTACCTGATCTGTCTAAACAGGAAAAAATGTCCGGAATAAGTAAACGGCCGAAAGCGGCCAGCCCCTTCCGGACTTTTTGTTTTTACGATAACAGGTGTGCCGCACTTTGCCGGGTAACCGGAAGCAAGTGTGGCACAAATTATTTTGACAGGGGGGTATAAAAAGAAACAATCCCGGGAAGAACTCCGGGATTGTTCAAAAAGTTTGTACTAAACCTTACCAAGAAGGAACAGGGTTCATCAGGAGGTACAAATTTTACTTCATTTTCAAAGGATACCTGGACTTAGGTTTTTCGAATCTGGATTATTGGCGTCATCAATTGAATGATTCAGGAACCTGGTTTTACATGAACATTGGTTTTTGGACTTTGGTCTTTCTTTGGATCTGGATTCACCGGTTGGACGGCCGGTTGGTTTTTCTGGATTTTTTCGGTTTTTCTTTGGATCGTTGGTCCCGATAATTTTCGGGAGGTTTTTGTTTGGATATTGGTGTTCTTGTGAATCGATCAATCTGACGTATACAAACATATTGTTAAAATTTTGTGTTTGCAAGCGAACAAACGCTTGATTTATAAATTTCAGAAATTACCCACGGGCTAGTAAATATACGAGCGCGTTAATGTGCTTATACTTTTAGTTTTTGTTTGATTCTGAATTAGAATAACTTGTATAGGCGCTCTAATTTGATTCACCCGAATAAAAATCAACATACTATGCAGTTCAAAGGAAAGAAAGTACTTATTACCGGAGGTTCACGCGGCATAGGAAAAGCGATCGCATTGCGTTTGGCAGCTGATGGCGCCGATATTGCCATAGTTGGAAAAACAGCAGAACCGCATCCTAAGCTTGAAGGCACCATTTACACAGCAGCGGAAGAGATTTTAAAAGCCGGCGCGGGCAACGTTCTTCCTATTCAGGGAGATATTCGTTACGAAGACAGCATTGAGCAAATAGTGAAAACAACAGTTGACCAGTTTGGCGGAATAGATATTTTGATCAATAATGCAAGCGCTATTAATTTGTTGCCTACCGAACAAATGGAACCCAAGCGCTGGGACCTGATGCATGATATAAATGTTCGCGGCACCTTTTTTATGAGCAAAACGTGTTTACCTGCCTTGAAAAAAAGCACCAATGCGCATATCCTCAATTTATCTCCGCCCCTGACCTTAAATCCCGAATGGTTCGGCCGTTTCCTGGCTTATACTATTAGCAAGTATGGAATGAGCATGATCGTACTGGGGCTTGCTGAAGAATTAAAAGCACACCGCATTGGGGTAAATGCGTTGTGGCCGAAGACCACCATTGCTACTGCGGCTATTCAAAATATTGTTGGCGGCGACATAATGGTGCAACGCAGCCGCAAACCGGAGATCGTAGCCGATGCTGCGTACCATATTCTGCAACGCCCGGCCGCGGAGTGTACTGGTAATTTCTTCATCGATGAAGAAATACTGGTGCAACAGGGAATTACCGATTTCTCTCATTATGCGGTAAATCCCGGCCAAAAGCTGATGCCCGATCTTTTCTTATAAATAATTAAAAAGCCCCCGATTTATCGGGGGCCGGGATGTACCATTCATGGCTACAGTACAGAACGGTGGTTACTGTTTAACGAATTGTGTGGCGCCTGTTTTGTTGAAATTTTCGTCTTCAACGACTACTATATAAGTACCGGCAGGTAATGTACTGATGCCGGGCACCGGGATATTGTTTGAGCCTGCGATCAGTGACCGCTGCAAATGTTGCATCTGCATTTCAAACTGGTTGTATATTTTAATATGTGCAGCCAGTTTGTTTTCGCTGTTGATGGTAACCGTGGCGTTACTGGTTACGGGATTCGGTTGCCGGTAGGACTATATAATAAAATAACCCCAATAGCAGGCGCCATTGGGGTTGCAGAGCATATTATGATGCTGTTTAACGCAGCTATTGTTCTGTTTTTTCAGTTGTTTTCTCTCCTGTTTTTTCAGGCCGCATTTGCGGGAACAGCAGTACATCCTGTATGGATGGCTGGTTGGTCATGAGCATTACCAGGCGGTCGATACCGATGCCGATACCTGATGTGGGTGGCATACCGTATTCGAGTGCCCGCAGAAAATCACCGTCGATAAACATGGCTTCATCATCACCGCGTTTCAGTAACTCGGCCTGTTCTTCAAAACGTTCGCGCTGATCGATGGGGTCGTTCAGCTCGGTGTATGCATTGGCGATCTCTTTACCATTTACCATCAGCTCAAAACGCTCAACCAGTCCCGGTTTGCTGCGATGCTTTTTGGTAAGCGGGCTCATTTCGATAGGGTAGTCGATGATGAATGTAGGTTGCACATAATGACCTTCGCATTTTGTGCCGAACAGTTCATCGATCAATTTTCCTTTACCCATGCTGGCGTCGGTATGAATATTCAGCTTTTTACATACCTCGCGCAATTGTTCTTCATTCATAGCGCTTACGTCGATGCCTGTATGTTCTTTAATGGCATCGTATATGCTGATGCGCCTGAACGGCGCTTTGAAATTTATTTCTTTATCGCCTACCTGAACGGTTGTGGTGCCATGGAGCGCCAGCGCTATTTTTTCAAACAACTGTTCTGTGATCTCCATCATCCAGAAGTAATCCTTGTAGGCGGTATACCATTCAAGAACGGTAAACTCGGGGTTATGGGTGCGGTCCATACCCTCATTGCGGAAGTTGCGGCTGAATTCATACACCCAGTCGAACCCGCCTACGATAAGGCGTTTCAGGTACAGCTCATTGGCTATACGCAGGTAAAAAGGCACATCGAGCGCGTTATGATGCGTAACGAACGGACGGGCCGCGGCGCCACCGGGAATAGATTGCAATACCGGGGTATCAACTTCCAGCGCACCCTGATCATTCAGGAAATCGCGAATGGTATTGATGAGTTTGCTGCGTTTTGTAAACGTATCCTTCACCTGCGGATTGATGATGAGGTCGGCATACCGCTGGCGGTAGCGGAACTCGGGATCGGTTACGGCATCGAACGTTTCTCCTTCTTTTTCCTTAACAACCGGTAATGGTTTCAACGATTTTGTAAGGAAGGTAAATTCGGTTACATGTACCGAGGTTTCACCGGTTTTGGTGGTGAAAACATAACCTTTCAAGCCGATGATATCACCCATATCAGTAAGGTGCTTCCACACTTTATCGTACATCATCTTGTCTTCACCGGGGCAGATCTCGTCGCGTTTAATATATATTTGAATTCTACCTGTGCTATCCTGCAGCTTTGCAAAAGAAGCCTTACCCATATCACGGATGCTCATGATACGGCCGGCCAGGCATACGTTGGCAAAGTCGGCTTTGTTTTCTTCACCCTTATAATGCTCCAGAATATAGGCGGCTGTACTATTAACGGGGTACAATGGCGCAGGGTAGGGATCGATACCCAGCTTTTGTAATTCCAGTAATTTTTCGCGTCGAATGATCTCCTGTTCTGACAAATGTTGTGTACTCATAAATTTGCAAATGCGGCTGCAAAGGTACTTGTTACGGGGCACACAAACAACCGGTGAACGGTTACCGGGTACCAGGGGCCGGTTATCGGGAGAAGAGCACCGGTTACCGGGGGAATGCCCTGGCAACAGGCAACCGGTAACTGGTAACTAGTTAAGCGCCAGCAACACCTGCCAGGCTTCCTGTACCTTTCCTGCATTCAGCAGTTTTTGGGCATACGTATGTAATTCGATTTCCATATCGGCGGGGTTTACCGCGTAATATTGAAAAATGCTTTTTAGTTGAGCATCGTCAAAAGCCGGATCGATTACCGGCATTTCGTGCACATTGCCTAACTGGCCAAGGTTATTACCCGTGAGAATTTTACTGTTTTTGATGGGCGCGGGCAGCGCATCTATTCCAATGCCCAGTTGGGTATTGGGTTTTTCAACCTGAAAAAGGTTGGTTTCATCAACCTTGCAATACCAGTCGCCGCCCAGCCTTGCCACGTGGTGCAGTTTGCGCTGGTCGATCATTTTGTTTTCATTCAGCAGTTCATCGGCAATATGCATACGCAGTACTTCGCAAATGACCAGGTTGCCTGCGCCGCCTTCGGTACCAAGTTGTTTTACTTCCTGTACCCGGCATTCCATTTTTATTTTGCTTTCCTTTACCATAGGTGGTGTTACCAGTGTTGCCGCTTCGGCTGTAAAACCTGCCTTGGTAAATTCATTCACTTCTTTCGGGAATTCGCAACTGGCCAAACTGGTTTGATACACCATGTCGTAATCGACAATATTGATCACCACTTCGGGCACTTCCAGTACATTTTGCAAACTATGTTTGGTGGTATTATCACGTACCCGGCGGGCCGGTGAAAAGATCACTATCGGCGGATTGCTTGAGAATAAGTTGAAAAAACTGAACGGGCTCAGGTTCACATTGCCCGCTTTGTCAATCGTACTGGCAAAACAGATGGGCCGCGGCGCAATGGCGTGCTGCAGGTAATTCTGACGCAGCACCGGAGTTAGTTCTTTAAGGTCTAAAACCATAATACTCTAATATGATAATAAATGTCGTTAATTGTTTTTACCGTCTGCAGGCACTTGGGATTTCTTTATGGCCAGCAGTGAAAAATCATCTTCTTCCTGAACTATGGTGTTGGTGAGAATGCCCAGTCCGTCAATTTCCAGTTCAACTACATCGCCGGGCTGCAGCCATTGTTCCTGGTAATTGGGATCGTTCAGTTTGCCTGTGCCATTCAGTTCAAGAAAACATCCGGTACCCACGGTACCACTGCCAATTACATCGCCAGGGTACAGGTCAACGCCGTAGGATGCGCGCTCGATGATCTCGGCAAAGGTCCAGTTCATATCTTTCATATTGCCATCGCTCACCTGTTTGCCATTTACGCGGCATTGCATACGCAGGTTGAAGTTTTTGCCGGTATGTCCGGGCTGCGCCGGTACTTCAAACGGGGCCAGTTCATCGAGAGTTACCAGCCATGGGCCAATTACCGTACTGAAATCCTTTCCTTTGGCGGGGCCGAGGTTCAGCAGCATTTCTTCCATTTGCAAACGGCGGGCACTCATATCGTTCATGATCATCAGTCCGCCTATGTACTCATCAGCATTTTCCGCCCTGATGTTGCGCCCCTGTTTTGAAACGACAATGGCTACTTCCAGTTCAAAATCGAGTTTTTCGAAATGATCGGGCATGCATTGAATATTGCCCGGTCCCTGTATGCTGTGGTGATTGGTGAAATAAAAGATGGGATATTGATCGAACTCGGGGATCATGGGCGCTTTGCGGTTGCGGCGGGCCGCTTCCACATGCTGGCGGAAAGCATAGCCGTCGCGGCAGGAGGTAGGAAAGGGAACCGGCGCCAGAATAGTGACGCTATCGTACGCAAAACCTTTGCTTTGCGGGATCTTTCCTTCCCTGATCATCATTTCTCCGCCCAGCGCCATGGAATAAGCGTCTTCCCAATAACTCAGGAACATACTCATATTCTGTGGCAGATCGGGGTGTAAAACTTCGGCATCATATAGTAATCCGTCAACCAAAATGGCTACACGGTCGTGACCTTCGCTGAGATAAGAAACAAGTTTCATGTATGGCAGTATTTTTTTAGAACCTGCAATATAGGAAGTTAGTTGACAAGTTAACGGGTTGACAAGTTAACGGGTTGACAGGAAGTTGATAAGTTGAAAGTTGAACGGTTGATAAAGGGGATGTTGATAAAGGGTAATTGAAAGGGTGCAATAAAGAGAGTAACTATTTGTCGGCGGGCGGCGCCTCAAGCCCTTGTCAACTACACCAGTTAACTTTTCAACGGCCGGAGGCCTGCCGTTTTCTGCGTTGTAAAAAATTATCCCGCGGTTTATTTTGTTTGTAACTTTTGCCCATGAAACAATCTGTGTTAACAACGGTATTGTTGGCAACTACATGTGTAGCTTTGGCGCAAAGCAAAACCGATGCATGGCTTGAAAAAATGATCAGGCAGCAGGCATCGCCGTTTTTGAAAGAGTTATTGAACCAGCCCGACACATTTCATTACCAGTTCATTTATACAAAGATTGACCGAGATAGAAATAACCAGCCGCATTTCACTAACTACTATTTCAGGCTCAACCGCAATGAGTACTTTAACCCGGCATCGATGGTGAAGCTGCCAACCGCCGCACTGGCCCTGGAAAAAATAAACACCCTGGGTAAGGATGGCGTTGATAAATACACCACCATGTTTACCGATAGCGCCTACAGCCGGCAAACAAAAGTGAGGTACGACAGCAGTGCGGCAAACTATTTACCCTCCGTTGCTCATTATGTAAAAAAGATCTTCCTGGTAAGCGATAACGATGCCTATAACCGCCTGTATGAATTTGTTGGCCAGCAGCGATTGAATGAGCGTTTATGGCAAATGGGATATAACGATATCCGCATTACCCGCCGTTTTGTGACCATGAATGAAGATGAGAACCGACATACCAATCCAATAAGATTTATGAAGGGTGACAGTTTGTTGTATGCACAACTGGCGGGTTTTAGTCCGGTTCCGTTCAATTTTAAAAAGAAATTACTGATAGGGCGGGCGCATTATAACCGGCAGGACAGCCTTATAAGATCACCCATGGATTTTACCACGCATAATAATTTTCCGCTGGAAGACATGCAGCAGGTATTGCAGTCGGTTTTATTTCCCAATTCCATGCCTGCTGAAAAGCGTTTCCAACTGCAACCCGATGATTATACTTTTCTTCATAAGTATATGAGCAGGCTGCCATCGGAAAGCGATCATCCGCATTACGACACTACCGAATTCTTCGACAGCTATACCAAGTTCTTTATGTTCAAAGCATGGCGAAGTAAAATTCCATCTTACATCCGCGTATTCAATAAAACCGGCTGGTCGTATGGGTTCCTTACCGATGTGGCTTACATCGTTGATTTTAAAAACAGGATTGAGTTTATGGTAAGCGGCACCATTTACGTAAACAGCGATGGGGTTTTAAATGATGATAAATACGAGTATGTTGAAACGGGCTATCCCTTTTTCAAAGAGATGGGAAATATAGTTTACCAGTACGAGCTGAAAAGAAAAAGAAAACATGTGCCTGATCTGAGCGCTTTTCAGTTTGATTATAGTAATTAAAAAGATTATCAGGAATGCAGCAAACGAAAAAGGGTATTTTGTCGCTGATAGCGGTTTTACTGTTGAGCATAACCGGGTTTACCGTAAAAGCACAAACCAATAGCTGGGTGCGTATAAATTTATTAGGATATAAACCCGGTAGCAGCAAAGTGGCGGTATGGTGCAGTAAAGACCAAACGCCGGTAACAGATTTTTCCATTGCCGATGCCGTCACCGGTAAAACGGTGTATACCGCAAAGGTTGAAAAAACCTTTGGCGGTTATGGCCCGTTTACACTTACCGCCCGGTTGAACTTTTCGAATTTTACAATACCTGGCCGGTATATTATAAAAGCAGGCTCAGCCACTTCTACTGAATTTACCATTGGCGCCGGGGTGTATAATGGATCGGCCGATTTCTGTTTGCGTTATCTGCGCCAGCAACGCAGCGGGTTCAACCCCTTCCTGAAAGATAGTTGTCACACCCACGACGGTTATACATTGTATGGTCCCATGCCCGATAGTACGCGTATCGATGCCAGCGGCGGCTGGCACGATGCGTCGGATTACCTGCAATACGTTACCACTTCGGCGAACGCCACCTGGCATTTGTTAGCAGCTTATCGCGATTTTCCGAAAGTATTTGGCGATGGTCACCAGGCAAATGGTTTGCCTGGCAAGAACAACCGCGCCGATGTGCTGGATGAGGCACGGTGGGGATTGAACTGGTTATTGAAAATGCATCCGCGCAGCAACTGGATGTTCAACCAGATAGCCGATGACCGCGATCACCAGGGAATGCGGATACCCAAAGAGGATAGTTTTTATGGCCGCGGTTATGAACGGCCGGTTTATTTCTGCACCGGCACACCCCAGGGGTTTGGAAAATATAAGAACCGGTCAACCGGGCTGGCTTCTACAGCCGGAAAGTTTGCCAGCGCTTTTGCATTGGGGTACCAATTATTTAAAGATCCGTTGTTACAGAATCGGGCTTTATCGGCCTGGGCATTGGGGGTTGATAAACCGGGGGTATGCCAAACCGCGCCGGGGCGCTCACCCTATTTTTATGAGGAAGATAACTGGGCAGATGATATGGAGCTGGCAGGTGCATCCATAGCCGCAATGACCGGTTCTAAAAAACATTTGACGGCGGCATACGCTTATTCAAAAGAAGAAACCATTACTCCCTGGCTGGGTAAAGATACCGCCCGGCATTACCAGTGGTATCCGTTCATTAATCTCGGCCATTATGAACTGGCCAAACAACTAAAGGGGCGGCAGCGACAGGAATTGATAGGTTATTATAAACAGGGCATTGAACGGGTATGGCAGAAAGCCAGGCAGAATGCGTTTTACCGGGGCGTACCGTTTATCTGGTGCAGTAATAATTTAACCACTTCTTTTGCCATGCAATGTTACTGGTACCGCCAGCTCACCGGTGATGTAAGCTATGGTGAACTGGAGCAGGCATGTTTCGACTGGTTGTTTGGCTGCAACCCCTGGGGAACGGCCATGGTGTATGGGTTGCCCGCATCGGGCGATACGCCGGTCGATCCGCATTCGGCTTTCACCCATTTAAAACAATATCCTATCGATGGCGGACTGGTTGACGGCCCTGTATATGGCGCTATTTATAAAAGCCTTATTGGTATTACCCTGAACGAACCCGATGAATATGCGGGTTTTCAAAGCGACCTGGTAGTGTACCACGATGATTACGGCGATTATTCAACCAATGAGCCAACTATGGATGGCACGGCAAGCCTTGTTTACCTGCTTGCTGCAAAAGAAGCCGACCAGTCGAAAATGTATAATGGGGCATCTGCAATAAATAAGGCTGAAGGAGATACCTGCACGGCTTTTACCTACGTTCATGGCGGTATAACGCGCGGTGATGCGCGGCAAAAACAACTGGCCATCGTTTTTACCGGCGATGAGTATAACGGGGACATCCATAATATCGAGCGCACCCTGCGGATCAATAAAGTAAAAGCCTCTTTTTTTCTTACCGGCCGGTTCTACAGGAATAAGGAGAATAAACAGCCCATTTATACTTTGAAAAAGCAGGGCCATTACCTGGGCCCGCACTCCGATCAGCACTTGTTGTATTGCGACTGGAGCAGGCGCGATAGTTTGCTGGTGACCAAAGAACAGTTTGTACGGGACCTGGAAAGTAATTATGCGGCCATGCAGCAATATGGTATTCGCAGAAAAGATGCACGTTTATTTTTGCCGCCATTCGAATGGTATAATGATTCCATTGCGGCCTGGACCCGACAACAGGAGTTACAACTGGTGAATTTTACGCCGGGCACCTACAGTAATGCCGACTATACAACCCCCGATATGAAGAACTATAGAAGCAGCGCTTCCATAAAGGATTCCATCACGGCATTTGAGAAGCGTAATAAAACAGGTTTGAATGGCTTTATTTTATTATTTCATGTGGGGGTACATCCATCCCGTACCGATAGGTTCTCGCGTCAATTGCCAACCCTGATTAGCTGGCTTCATAGTAAAAAGTACACGCTCACAACCATCGATGAGTTGATAAAATAAGTATCGAATTGTAGAAAAAATTGCCCCTTAAGGGGTGCTTCGCATTATGAAAAGGAATTATTTTTATGTTTTTTTAAACTTCTTTGAACCATTTTTGTCTAGCGTAGTATAATATAGGCTGTACCAACTTTCCAATCTTTCCCGGTACCCTGGCAAGCATTTATCTATGAATATTTTATGAAAAAGCGATTTTCTAACGGGTTCATAACGCCATCTTCAACCGGTAAATGCGCATGCAGTACACAACAAGGGACGTAACCCCGGTTTACGAAACTATCCAGGCTCCTGTGAAGTAAGTAAGTAGATGATTTTCGTATTTTTGCACCAATTACATGGTTATGAAATTTGAGAAGATACATAATAAAGGCCAGGCAAGGTTGTTTCAGAACCAATATCTCGAAATGCTCACTAAAACACACCCTCTTGTAATT
Organism: uncultured Niastella sp.; assembly: GCA_966211305.1. Classification (GTDB taxonomy): domain Bacteria; phylum Bacteroidota; class Bacteroidia; order Chitinophagales; family Chitinophagaceae; genus Niastella. The sequence continues at coordinate 46 of CBIHPC010000028.1, read as the reverse complement.
TGGGGTATGTACGTGCCGGTGATCATTTACCTGCTGTATTACAGCC
>CBIHPC010000027.1:0-51147 GCA_966211305.1 uncultured Niastella sp. | reverse complement strand
ACGACCTACTGATTACAAATCAGTTGCTCTACCAGCTGAGCTAAAGTGGCTTATTTAAAGCACATCTATCAAAAAACTTAAAATTTTCTTTTACTGCCTGGTCCCTTAGAAACCCCAATTTTTGTGCAATATTAACTCACTGTAACCAGTATTCAATAATCATTTTTTATTGCCAAAATAAACCTTCAAAATAACTGAAACTCAGGCCTGTAAAGAACTTTTTTCACCTCATTTTCGCACCCTGCTATTTTTTGAGGAAGGCAAAGGTAAATGAATTTGTGTAATTCTAAAATTTTGATCAGTATTTTTTTTGCTTGTTTTCAACGATTTGCAAAATCTTTCCCAACCACCCTTCCTCAAGGGGCCGCAAAGCTAATTACAATAAAGCTTATTCGAGCACTCAGGGCAAAAAAAAACCTCCCCGAGGGGAGGTTTTATAAAAGTGAATGAATTATCTGGAAAGAAGTTAACTCAAAATTCAGGCAGCTTGTTTTTCCTTTTTTCTTTTCACCTGGTTCACCAGCGAATCCAAAGCATTGTCAAATGACTCTTCGAACGATTTTGAACTACATTTCACAAAGAACTGATGACGTGGGACCTGGACCCTGATTTCTGCGACTTTATCCTTTATCGTGTGTACGACATTATCTAACTTCAGGTATACGTCTACCTTGATAATGCGGTCGTGAAAAGTATTAATTTTTTGAAGTTTACGATTAACATATTCGATCAGTTTTGAATCAGCAGTAAACCGCACAGACTGAATGTTTACGTTCATAACAATCGCATTTTAACAGTGAAACAATATTTAACAATATATGAAAGATCTTGTTTTTTACCACCAATGTCAGGAGTGAGAGAACTCAATGTGGTGGCTCATTTGAAGGAAATTCGTCTATTACATAAGCACATCATTTAAGCTCTATGAAGATAATACAACAGGAATTCTTTTCCAAATTAAATTGTAGAATCAACAGTAAAGAAATTGAGGTTTAGTACAAATAAACTATTACCGAACAATTAGCACTTCTTTAGCACAAATCAAAAAACAATTCGCTTTTGCCGGATCTATCTTTCCTCCTGTAACATCTCTAACTTTTACAATAAACAAAGAACTAAAGCCGGCTGGCAGTCAGCCATCACCCTGTAAGCAGCAACCTGCTCCTTCTATCAATCGCTTATTCAGGCAGGTATATTGTACGCGTACTCAATTATCGTTTAAGCGACACTAATGAATGTACCATGATGCGCTGTAATAATAACGTCCTGTAATGTAAACTTACCGCTAAGGCAGGAAGCCTATATTGACATTGATCATTCTGGCAAATGATTGCTGTTACGCCTTGGGATGCGCTTTCTTATAAACATCTTTTAGCTTCTCAATAGAGTTATGAGTGTATATCTGCGTGGCTGCCAGGCTCGAATGACCCAGCAACTCCTTAACCGCATTGAGGTCGGCGCCATTATTGGTTAAATGGGTGGCAAAGGTATGCCGTAGTACGTGCGGGCTTTTTTTATCAACCGTTGTAACCAGGCTTAGATATGATTTTACTGCCGTGTACACATATTGAACATGAACCTGTTTGCCCTTTTCATTTACCAGTAAATACACCCGGTCGGCCGCCTCGATGGCTTGTTTCAACCTTATGTATTCGTTGATCTCAGTGATCAACACAGGGCTTACAGGAATCACCCGTTCCTTATTCCCTTTACCCAGGACCTTTATGGTATTAGCCGCCGCATTCACCTGGCTTTCTTTCAGGTTAACCAGTTCGCTCCGCCGCATGCCGGTATTATAAAATATGGCCAGTATCAACCGGTCGGTTCTGCCGCTCCACGTATCGGGGAATTCCACATGTTGAAATAAGGTATCTGTATCCTTTTGCTCAACATAAACCGGCAGCCGTTTGGGAACTTTGGGCGATACGATAGTGGTCATCGGCGATTGCTCCAATTCGCCTGTTCGCAAATGATATTTAAAGAAAGATTTTAAAGAAGATATTTTCCGGTTGATGGTTTTGGCGCTGTTCTTTGCTTCCTTTAGCGAGGCCAGCCAACTCCGCACAAAGGAGGGCCCAATTTCTTTTAAAGCCGGTTCCGGCATATCGAATTGCTTCTGCAGGTAGGTAAAAAACTGTTGCAGATCTTCCTCATACGCCGTAATGGTATGGCTGGAATATCTCTTTTCGAATTGGAGATAACTTAAAAAACCCGCAACTGGTTGATTCGACCGGCCCATATAAATTAAGATGACCCTTAAATTTACTTAAAACCTCGTAATATTAACTGTAATCGTTGTTGGAAATATATACTGAATTGTAGTTGACAGCATTATGGGTTCACTACTAATGATCAATAACCGCTGAAGGTTTATTACCAGATGTTCTCAAGATCTTTTTTCGAGTAGGTAGTGTTTCTGGTTCTAAAATAACTGCTTCCAATATTTTCCGCTTTTTTCTTAAAAGCTTTGGATAGAACCGACAGCGGAATCAAAATAAATACAAATACAACGGTCAGGATCACATTATTTATAATTGATCCAATGGCATGGCTGAGCTTTAACCATAGCAGTCCGATCTTTTCTGCAAGCGACTTAAATAATAATGCTGCTATTCCTAATACAAGGGCCGCCAATAATAACCAGGGATTTTTAGTATACCAGTAAATTATACCCAGCATTATCATAAATGCCAGCATAGTTTCCAGCACCTTACTTCTTTCCATATAATCAAAATAAGGTATAAATAAACGGGGCCAGGGAGGTACCTCCCAGGATCAATAGCACCCCAATCAATATGAAAATAAAAATCAGTGGCGCAAGCCACCACTTTTTTCGCTCTTTTAAATAAAGCCACAGATCCCGCAAAAAATCCATACGTTAACACGCTTTAAAAACAATGTATTAATCAAGTCCACCGGCCAGTTGCCAGTTATCCTTTGGCATAACAGGCTGCTCTTTTTTATCGAACAGGTAATTTCCAGCCACCAGAAAATCCATATCAGTACGCATGAAACATTTATACGCTTCTTCCGGTGTATTTACAATAGGTTCGCCCCTTACATTAAAACTGGTATTTATCATTACAGAACAACCGGTTTTATCTTTGAATGTCTTTAGTAATTTCCAAAACCTTGCATTTGTTTCATGGTGCAACGTTTGTATTCGGGCAGTGTAATCCACATGTGTTACCGCCGGTATACAGCTTCTTTGAAAATACAGCTTACCCAAAAGGTCTTTCTTTTCAAAATCTGCCGGTAAGGCAATCTGCAATTCAGGTTTTACCTGCTTAATCAATGCCATGTAGGGCGAAGTTCCATCATAAGTAAAATAATCCGCCACATCTTCCGCAAGCACTACCGGGGCAAACGGCCTAAAGCCTTCCCGAAGTTTAATTTTCTCGTTCAGTTTCTTTTGCATGTAAGGGTTACGGGCATCGGCAATAATACTTCTGGCGCCCAATGCCCTGGGGCCAAACTCCATTCTGCCCTGGTGCCAGCCTATCACATGACCTTCTGCAACCAACAACGCCACCCGGTTCAATAATTCTTCTTCATTATGAAAATACTCGTAGGCTGCTTTGTATTTTCTGATAACAATTGCGATATCTGAATCAGTATATGCCGGCCCCAATAACGCACCCTCCATGCCATCCATTTGGTTGATCGCCACTTTTCTTTCACCGCCAAAGTAAATATGGAATCCGGCAAAGGCAGCACCTAATGCACCCCCTGCGTCGCCTGCAGCAGGCTGAACGAAAATTTGTTTAAAAATTCCGGCACTATCTAATTTCCCGTTTGCCACACAGTTCAATGCCACGCCACCTGCCATACAAAGGTAATCGGCGCCCGTAATACGTTTAGCTTCGGTAGCCAGTTTTAAAACTATTTCTTCCGTTACCTGCTGAATAGCCAGCGCCAGGTCGCAATATTGTTGTTCAGGAAATGATTCGGGCGCCCGCTTTTGAAAACCAAACAATTTTTCCCATTGCTGTTCATGCACCATTCGTAACCCCGTGGCATAATTAAAATAACGCTGATTCAGGTGTATTGATCCATCTTCCTTCACATCAACCAAATGCTCTTTGATAAGTTTTACATAATTGATCACCTGTTCCGAATGAGGATTGCCATAAGGGGCAAGCCCCATTAACTTATACTCTCCTGAATTAACCCTGAACCCGCAGAAGTATGTAAAAGCAGAGTATAAAAGACCTAACGAATGAGGGAAATTCAATTCCTTTAACACGGTTATTTTATTTCCTTCTCCAATACAAATTGAAGTAGTAGCCCACTCCCCCACTCCATCGATGGTTACAATAGCCGCTTTTTCAAAAGGTGAAACATAGAAAGCGCTGGCAGCATGAGATAGATGATGCTCTGGAAATAATAGTTTAACCTTGCGGCTGGCTTTCTTATCAATATCGCTTAGCTGATCACGAATTATTTTCTTCAGGAACATTTTTTCTTTGATCCAAACCGGCATAGCCGTAAGAAAAGAGCGCAAACCTCGGGGAGCATTCGAATAATAGGTCTCCAGCAACCGCTCGAATTTCAAAAAAGGCTTTTCATAAAAAACCACGGCATCCAGTTCACTCAGCGACCGGCCGGCATATTGTAAACAGTACTTAATAGCATTTATTGGAAACGCCGCATCGTGCTTTTTACGGCTGAACCGCTCTTCCTGAGCTGCTGCCAGAACTATTCCATCCTGGATGATTACAGCCGCGGAATCGTGATAAAATGCTGAAATTCCTAATATTGTCATCTGGCTCAAATATACATTAAGGAGCACGGAAATGATCCCGATATGCCCGCAGTACGCATGAATTCTAAGAGGTGATAAGGCCAAAGATATAAAAACCGGCCATCTGGAATGGCTGGCGGGAGAGAAATAGTATTGAGGCTGAAGCCAACGTAAAACCAAAAAGGCCACCTTTAGAGTGGCCGTAAATATGTTAGCTTGAATGATATTATTGTTTATCCTTCAATCTGACCGCTGGCAACCTTCTGCTTGTAAACAGCTTTCAACACCTCATTGCGACGTTTTACCGACGGCTTGGTGTAAGATTGACGCTCTCTTAACTGCACCAATATCTTAGCTTTCTCAAATTTCTTTTTGTACTTTTTGAGGGCCTTGTCGATATTTTCGCAATCTTTTGAATCTATAATCAGCATAATTATATACCTCCTTTAAGGCGTTTTAGGGCTGCAAATATAGCCTAATTTCCTAAAAAATTCAAAATACCTCCAAAATTCCGATTTTTGCCCCATGTTTACAGGAATTATCGAAACCATCGGAACAATTGAACAGGTGATAACAGCCGGCACAAATAAAACCTACTGGATAGCCTCCTCCCTCTCCCGGCAATTTAAGGTTGACCAAAGCGTTTCCCACAATGGCGTTTGTTTAACCGTTGAAGAGGTTCAGGACAACCGACACCGGGTTACCGCCATTGCCGAAACCTTACAAAAAAGCGACCTCGACCACTGGAAAGCCGGCGACCTGGTTAATATTGAACGCTGTATGCTTATGAACGGCCGGCTCGACGGGCACATTGTTCAGGGGCACGTTGACACTACCGCCGTTTGTATTGATAAAAAAGCACTGGAAGGCAGTTGGGAGTTCCGGTTCCGCTTTCCCGAACAATTTGGCGCGTTGGTGATCGAAAAAGGCTCCATCAGCCTGAACGGCATCAGCCTCACCATTTTCAACGTTACCCAAAATGAGTTTTCGGTGGCTATAATACCTTACACATTTGAACATACCAATATTAAAATGATAGAGCCGTCAGTACCGGTTAATATAGAATTTGATATAATAGGTAAATATGTGAACAGGATAGCATCGCTAAACAAAATGCAGGGTTAATCAATTCATGATCGGAAGCGGACACGAAAAACAGCAAAAGCAATTGACAACTGAAAAGAGGGCGTTTTACATCAACGATTATTTCATCTATTTTGTGGGTTGATTTCAGGTTTTTCTTTAATATAAATAAAATAATGTAAGACTGCCAGGGTTTTCCTGTTCTTAATTTATGCCAAAAGTCAGTATCATAATTCCCTGTTTTAATGAGGAACGAAGGTTGAAGAAGGCCCCCTTATTGCAATTACTGCATTCAGGGGCTGATATTACATTAATTCTGATAAACGATGGCAGCACCGACAATACGCATCTTTTACTGGAAGAAATAAAACAGGAAAACCAACAAGCTGTAACAATTATTTCCTTTTCCCGGAACCAGGGCAAAGCCTATGCTGTATTTAAGGGCATGGAGTATGCGCTTTATCATAATAATTCAGCATTTATAGGTTATCTCGATGGCGACCTGTCAACCAGTGTTGACGAGTTCCTGCACCTTGTGGAAACTGCCAGCCGGCAGCAGGCAGATTATGCTTTCGGTTCCAGAATTAAAATGTTGAACCATACAATATACCGGTCTGTTTTTCGGCATATCTGTGGAAGAATAATCACCACTATCATAGATCTTCGCTACCAGCTCAGTATTTATGACACGCAATGCGGCGCCAAAGTTTTTACCCCAGCCGTAGTGAAACTTTTAACACGCACACCATTTAAAACCAGGTGGTTGTTTGACGTTGAAATATTTCTGCGGATCCGCGAGGCAGAAATAGCAATAAAAGGGCTTGAGGTTCCTTTAAGAAAATGGACCCATTATGGAAATTCCAAGATCTCATTGTTGTCTACCCCGCGAATATGCGGTGACCTGATACAACTGGCAAAGTATTATAAAACCACCAAATGAATGATCTGAAATCCTCATATCCCGGCTATTCGCGCTCCAAAGACATTCTCATACTATTTACTTTACTTACTATTTGCCTGGTAACCTACTGGCCACTTACATTTCATGTCTACAGCCTTAAAAACGATGCGATCATTTATTTCCTTCCCGTACGATACCAGGTTAGCCAAAGCATTTCAAATGGCTATTTCCCTTTCTGGTCTCCCTATTTTACTCTTGGACATCCCCTGCATGCAGAGATGCAAAGCGGGGTATGGAACCCGGTAGTACAACTGTTTTCGCTGTTTGGGCCATACACTTTAAATACTTTACAAATTGAAACGCTCCTGTATATATACCTGAGCGGTGTAGGTATGTATTTTCTGTTACGGCATTTTTCCATCCATCCATTAGTGAATCTGTTATGCGCTACCGCCTATATGTTATGCGGGTTTAACAATGATTCAGGCCAGTTTTTACTTTGGATAAGCGGCTCGGCTTTTTTACCTTTTGTTTTTTTGTTCTACTTCAGGCTGCTACGGTCACCGAACCTGTATGATACCTGTTTGTTTTCTTTATTTCTATGGCTGTTATTTTCCACAGCTAACCCGGGAGAATTTATCATTACAGCGTACATGCTTACCGCTATGTTACTGGTAAAAATAGCAAGGGTTCAAAAAGAAAAAAGGCTGCAGTTCATCAAAAAAACAGCTGGTTTACATGGTATTGCCCTGGTAATTTTCATTTGCCTCGCCCTGCCGGCTATATTTTCGTATGCACAGTTTCTTCCGCTGGCCGAACGGGGATCGGGCGCCACTTATCAGGCTGCAATGACCAACCCGTTGCATCCTTTGCTTACCATAGCATATGTTGCTCCAATGGCTATTTATGACACAACAAAATTTACGATAACCGACGGTATTGAAAGAAACTCGTATTTTGGATTGTTCACCTTTGTTTTCTTTGTGTCGGCCTTCCTCATAAAAGCTAAAAACAAATACTTTACTTACTTAAAACATGCCTTCCTCATCAGTTTCATTTTCAGCCTTGGTGAACTGGGCGTTTTAAGAATTATAGCTTACTACACGCTGCCCCTGATGAATACGTTCAGACACCCCGCCATGTTTAGGTTATTTAGTACCTTTTTTGGCATTTTACTGGCAGCACTGTACATACAGGAAATGCAACGGCAACCGGCAATTGGGAAAAAACATAAACAGGTATTCTGCGCTCTCGCTTTTATTATGGCCGGGCTTGGAATTTTAGCCCTTGTAAACATTCACAATATTTATGAGGCCATTGGAATTTTCATCAACAACCCCACAAAGGAAAGTTCAATATCCCTGGCACTAAAAGCCTTTAAAAGCGGGCTGGATTTTTATGATCTATTATTTATAAGCTTAATAATTCAACTGCCATTTCTTATTCTCTTTTACCGCTTTGCCATCAAAAATTTCCAACTCAGAAAATTAGTGTACGCGGGCATCCTTAACTGTATGATGCACGCATTTATATTTACATTTTTCACCGTTGTAAAAAAAGACAGCGCCAAACATATACAGGCACTAATAAACGCACATTCCCATAAAGGCTATCCTTTCCCTTCACTCACCTCTTCCTTGCAACAAAACAGTGAAGATGGAATGAAATATTTTAAACAGATCGGCACCCTGAATATGTATAATAAAAAGATCGGCAGAGTAAATGATTTCATCACTCCGTCAAATCTCCTGGTGCAAAGAGAGTTTTGGTCAAATACTGCCCTGCGTGATAAAATTTTACAGTACCCGGTTATATACCAACCAGATACTGCCTGTTATGTGAGTGATAAAGCAGCTATGCGTTCACCAACAAGCAAAAAGATGGTCTTTCTTACCGACTCTGCCTATATCAATAAAATAAACCGTTTCGCAGGGAACAAGGCGGTCTTCTCAATAAATCACTTCACACCCAATGCTTTTCATTTAACCTGTAATACAAAAGACAGCACGTTTTTGGTTTTAAGCCAAAATCGCTACCCTTTCTGGCAGGCAAGTATCGATGGAGAAAAAACACCCATTATTACAACCAACATCAGTTTTATGGGTATAGCAGTTCCGCCCGGAAAACACACTTTACATTTTGATTTTAAGGCCAGCCACATCCTTATCGCATTTGTAATTAACCTCACTACTATTTTACTATTATCAATTTTTTTAATCCTGGCTATAAAAAAAAGATGGATGGTCCGCCAGCAAGCGAACCATCCATCTTTATCGGAGAACATTAAACCTGGCTAATTATCGCATCAGGTACATTTTACCATATCCGTTATTGAAATACTGGTCTGTATTGTCACCCTGGGCCTTATACTTATCCATTTTATTACCATCCAGAGAAGTGATTACCCTATACAGGTATACACCATTACCCAGCTTTTGGCCATACTGATCGGTTCCATCCCACTTGAATTCGGTGATATTTCTTCCAATATGTATTGGCCCCAATTCGCCCGTTGTTATTTCACGCACAATTTTACCAGTTACAGTCAATATCTGGATCCGTATGTTTTGCGGTACGGTACTTCCCGTAAGGGTAAATACAAACGCTGTTGAGGTGCTGAACGGGTTGGGGTAATTCAGAATATTTGAGATCATCGCCTTAGAAATTACCGTAAAGGCCACCCGGTAAGCTATGTCAGATGCCTTATTACCACTTTTGTCTTTTGCTTTGATAATCAGTTCATATACATCTCCCTCAGGATTTATTTGCTGTATAAACTGCGGAGTGAACTCAATGGTCGCTGTATTATCCGATGTACTTGTTGCCGGCACAAAACGTAAAGTATCGCCATCGAAATTGTAAGTGCGCAGGTTGCCATTCGGGTATTGCACCTGCACGGTAACCAGTGAAGTATCATTAAGCAGCAAATACTGCGATTCATCCTTCAATTTGATCTGCACATGTGGTTTAGCAGAAACAATATCCCTGTTCAATATATGCACACCATCGAATGTAACATCGAGCAAAGGATTTGTTTTATCAGAATGAACATAGAAGTTTTTATATATAAAATTATTAAAGAAATGTTGTTCTTTCTGATCGTTACCTGTATTTACATCTACAAACAACAGGTTGTTTCCAGGAAATGTACTAGTGCTAAAGTCGAACACTACAGTAATGGTATCGCCACTTATAATTGGCTTTTGCTTACGTATAAACAAATCATGCGACACATTATTCTGATCTACAACTACCGCCTTCACCTTAATACTATCAAACGGTGTTTTACTTATATTTTTGAAAGCTATTCCAAAAGAGGCTGTTTCACCCAGATTGAAAGTATCCTTCATTTGCTTCAGATAAATATTGGCAGCCATGCTACCCTCGGGTACGGGGTCATAATGAATACGCCATGACTTTAGTTGATACGGCGTCAATCTGACCGAATCGATATTCCGCATTCGCAACTTCATATACGGATACTGGGCAGCAGAAACTGAAGAAACATCGTAAGTATGGGTGTTTTTATCCAACGTAAATAAAACGGTTTCAACATTATTATCTGTAACACCCACTATCTCCACGGTTGGGTTATCGGGCGACGGATCTTCCTGTGACACACCCCGCCAGTTAACTTCCTGCCACCCTTTGGCCGGACCAAATAAAGGCGAAGTAATATAACCAATTGTATCGGGCGTTATACAGTCCACCGACATAAACTCGGTTTTGGTCATGTCTTTGGTGAACTTCCAAACAGGTGAGAAGTTTTGCCTGTCGTTCTTTTTATAAACAAACATGAACTGCCTTGGCCTCGAGAATGAATCTATTTCAGTAAACCCATATTTTAAAAAACTATGGTAAATTGAATTGTAGGATCCATAGTAAGTAGTATCATTCTGCCAGTCCGCTGCAAAAACAGGAGGAGATGTAGCCCGTAAAGCCGAACGTGCAACAACAAAGTACCCATCGGGAATAACATTTTCCATAAACTCTCTCATCCTGGCTCGTGATGCGGTATCTGTATATTGGAACTCAAAATTATAGTCTCTCATGGTGTAACAATTACTCCAGCTTCCATACTGCCCCGCCCCTGTTGAAGGGTCATAGTTATTTTTCCATGGCTTGAATGTAACCGGATCCAATACCACAAAGGTAACAGAGTGATATGCGCAATAATTCCGCGCAATGGCTATACCATTCACTTCTATTTCCACATCCTGTTCAAGTTTAGCGCTGAGACCCCAGGTACCGGTTTTTATCCTCATATGGTTTGTTCGGGTGCCATACTTCCATAACCTCGAAGCGGTATCCAAAGTAACTCTTTCGGCATCGGAATTCAGGTTTTGGTAGAAATCAGCCTGCGCAAACCCGTCTGTCTGTCCGTTAATGTACATAAAAGAAGAAGTGGTCCACTGGTATTGGTTGCCCGGATCGGGCACTACAGATATTCGCCAGTAATACACTGTACTATCCTTATATGCAATTCCAGGGTTGAATTCCAGGATACCGCCCGGCCCTGTTACCGTTTTAGACACTTTAAGTGATGAATTAAACAAACCGGTAGTATCAAGCTCCATTATATAGCTTCGGCTTTCACTTAAGGGATTGGCCGTTGATGCATATAACGTTTGTGTTGGATTATGTATAATAGCGTATGCATACGGATATACCGGGCGCGCATCATTTTCATAAATATAAAACTGCTTGGTAAATGAATTATTCCCCTCGCTAATTTCACTGGCAACATTATCCGCATCGATCGTTACTGTTAATTTGTTCAGCCCCTTATCGCGGCTCGTAATGATCGGAATTTTCAACGTAATAGAATCTGCGTACCTGATCCCCGGAATTTTTTCCCGGTAAATATTACCAGTACTACCATCGGGATACTGACGTTTTATTTCTAAAACAATTGAATCGGCCGGCGCCCAGCCAAGGTTCATGGCCTTTACTTTTATAGTGAACTTGCTTTCAGCAACGGAAATGAATGCCGGATCGATACTGACCAGTTGATCTTCTATCACATAATCAGGTTTGGGCTGGGCGTTTAAATATATAGCCGGATCGCCGTGAAGCGCCATTTGCTCAGCATGCATGCGGGAATAGAAATCGTAGGTACCGGTAGCATTTAGCAGTTGCTGCATAGATGCCTTCATGGTTTCACCCAACGATTTGTTATAACTCAATTTGGTTATATTTTCATAAAGCCCTGTTAAATAAAGGTTCAGGTAATTTACAATGCCAAAGTGCGTACTGGCTACAAAAGCAATTGAACCCCGTTGTTTTGCCAATGTAAACTTTTCCGACAAAGTCTCATTCGCAACAAGCCGGTCGGCATAGTAAGTAAAGAAGTCACCGGCTTTACAACCATTCACAAAGAATACCGGGTATTTACCCTGGTTATTATAGTTTTCAGGATTATCAATATTGAACTCCAGCGTTGTTGCCGACGAGTGTCCGAAATAGGTAAGGAAACTTATACCTTCCGCAAACAGTTCGGCTATTCTTTCCGGCGATATCTGCTCAATGGGATTGGTTGATGCTTTACAAAACGTATGCACCTTTGCGCCGAATAGCGTATCTGAAATAATCCGTTGATAGATCTCCATGTAATTACATAAAACCGTACCCAGGTATTGATCGCTTGAGCCGGTAACATGAATTCCGTTTTTCATCCAGGCCCGGCCGGCAACCGTATTCGGCGCCGTCCTCTGAGCCAGTTCATATTCTTTAACCTTTTCCAGGTAATCCTCAACTTCTTTTCCATGTACAACCGAAAGGCGGCCAATTGGCACCGCCGGTACCGGTACAGTTATATCATCAGCTGCCAGCAGGTTGTCTGAACCCGGGTTTCCAAAGGTGGGAACCAGGTTTAATTCCTCACCCAATGGCTTACCACCAGGAAACATCGAAGGATATTTCTGAGTTCGCTGAAATTCACTATAATTCATGCCCCGGCCAATCAGGAAAACATTTTTTATTTCCACAAATTTTAACCGGGCAAATTTTATAAAATTACGAACCGATAACGGATGCTTCTTTATGCCAAAAGCGAACTGATCGGTAAGCTCATTTATATCTGCAATTATTACTTTATAGCCGCCACCTGTGGAAGACTCCCGGTAATTCTTGTAATCCTCCACCGGATTATTTCCGGAAGTGCCGGTATACAGGCGTGGATTACTGATGATTATGTAATTACCCTGGTTGGCCGCCAATGAATAATCCCTGAAATTACGGGTGGTGTATTCATTCACCGTATTGATATTGGCGCCATCCTGACTTACCAGCACCAGGTCGCGGCTGGTAGCCGACCCTGGCAGTGCAAATTTCACGGTACCGCCGGTTGAAATATCCCCTTCATACCGCTCGCCATTCTTTGTATCATACAATACAGGCTGAACGCCATTGTAATTAAAGTTGGTGATATGAATTAAATAGCCATCGCTTTTTGCCGGCAGGGTAAATTTAAAATTCGCCTGATTGCTGAAATTCCAGCTACGCGGGTAAGTAAGTTCAAAGAACGATGCCACCATCCTGTCGGTACCATTACCTGAAGTATTCTGGAACTGAACTGTAACCGACCCCGAAGAAATTGAACTGGTAGCAACCGGTGCAGATGTAACCAGGTCGTTGTAATAATTCATAATGGTATCTTTCACCTCATTTCCATTAACCCTTACTTTAATATTACGCGGATTGATGGCAGCCCCCACGGCTCCGAACTTGAGGGTACTTTGCGGACCACTGCTATAAACATTTAAACCAGATATTGTAGTGCTAAGCGGCCCTGAAGGATATATTTCGTTGCTGGCAAATACTTCGCCCTGATCATAAGAAGATGAATAAACCGGCACCCCAACAATGGAAGCAAGACCAGGATTGGGAATCCTGTTATTGTGTATATAATAGTTACCGGCAGTATACATAAAATAAGGCTCAACCGGCAATGGGCTGCTACCTGCATTATTGGTAACACTGGTATACCGTATACCTGCTCCCGTGCCATTGTTCACACTTAAAAAGTAGATGGCAGTATCGGTTTGCAAACTCATTTTCGTGGTATGCTGGTATTCCGGTAACCGGTATAAAGCCCTGTCGGGTTTTCCGTCATTCTGCTCGCCCCAGAACTCGAGGTAACCGTTGCCCGGCAACGAACCGCTTGAAACAGATGGATAGAAAGGAACCCGCTCCCCATTACGCCATAGCTCAAAATTCTGCACCTGGGTACCGCCGATACCCATCGCATCGAGCAATGACTTAGGAATACGGTAAACACCGTCTCTTGCAATCTTGATCTTATAATACGTCTGCGAGTACGTTATCCATTCATTATTATACTGGGCTGTAGCAGTAAAACCTGCCACTATCAGCAACAGGGTTAAAATCTTCCTCATAATTATACAAGTTTCAGATTCCTTTCAATAGGGTAGTTTACTTTTTATTTCCCTTTTTAACCAGGTCCACTTTCAACGAAAACACATGGGTATATAACGGATTCGATTGATTTGCAAGATTGGTAAAAGCATAGTCGATGAGCACGTTCGACAACCGGAAGCCGGCGCCTACACCAGGCTGATAGATCCACACCTTCTTCGTATTGGTGATATCATCATCGTCCAGCGCTTTTTGAAAGTTGTTCACCCCGCCCCTTACGAAGAATACATTCCTCCAGCTCACTTCCAGTCCCAGCTTGGGGTCAAGACTTACCGCATTCGAGCTCAGCACGGTGTTACGGCGGCCATCGAACGTAAAATCGAAGTTGGCTTCGGTCATCAGGTTCAGGTTCTTGTTCAGTTTGAAAGTATAATTACCGCCCAGGATCAGTTTGGGAGCGGTGAGCTCAGTTGTTTTGCTGGGAATATCATTACCGGTACGGTAAAACACTTCCTGCATTTCCCGTGACAGGCTGAACGACCAGGCATTGAAGGTGGTAGTTACGTCGCGGGCCATAATACCGATCTTCCACTTGTCATTCACTATTTGTATACCGGCGTCGAACCCAAAGCCCCAGGCGGTGGCCATGTCACCAGCCTTGCGGTGGATGATCTTAGCGTTTATCCCGCCGTTTATCTTGCTTTTACCGGTGGATTTAATTGTTTGGGCCAGGGAAATAAGAAAGGCATAGTCAGCCGCAGAAAAGGAGGTCACATTTTGGAAATCGATAGAACCATCTGCTTCAACCAGAGCAGTGGTATTGGGAATTTCATCCACTGCAAACCGCAATAACGACAATCCTAAAACCTGTTTGTTATTTTTTAAGGGAATTGCGAGGCTGCCATAATCGTATTTACCTATTCCGGCAAAGTATTCCGCATGCATCAGATTCAGCTGGGGATTGTCTTTAACATTCACCAACCCGGCCGGGTTCCAGTAGCCGGCGGTACCATCGCTAACCGAAGCCACCTGTGCACTGGCCATGGCCAGGCCACGGGCACCGGCCCCTATATTCAAAAACTCATTAGAATATTTACGGAACTGGGCATAGGAAAACTGCTGCAGCATTAACACCACCAGGGTAACGTAAAAACGGGTCATTTTCATTGATCCAATTTTCGAAATAAGCAACTTGATGTATAAAGACTATTTCTTTAGGATATTGGCTGCACCCGTCGGCAAAAGCGAGCTAAACTAAGTTTGAAATTGAAGCCGTTTAGAAAACAGGTCGGGGCCATCACTTCCAAACGATTTTACAATTAAAATATTGCATCTTTCAGGCAAAGTTGCGGTAATCCGTACATTTGCCTAAATCATTGATTTACTACATATAACCTTGTATCGAACAACGGGTGAAGTTATGTAGGCCGCACAAATGTAAAACCTTTGCGCGGGCATTGGTAAAACTATTTATTATTCGTTTAATGTCAATATAATATGAACTTGGTAACAGAACTACAATGGCGGGGTATGATCCAGGATATTATGCCCGGGACCGAAGAACAGCTGAAAAAAGAAATGACCACCGGTTATATCGGTTTCGACCCCACGTCGGACAGTTTACACATAGGCAGCCTCGTACCTATCTTGTTACTGGTACACATGCAAAAGGCGGGGCATAAACCCATTGCCCTTGTCGGCGGCGCTACCGGAATGATCGGCGACCCTTCGGGTAAAAGTGAAGAACGTAACTTTTTAAGCGAAGATCAGCTGCAGAAGAACCTCGACGGCATCAGGAAACAACTGGAACAATTCCTCGATTTTGATGCATCAAAACCCAACGCAGCCGAGATGGTCAATAACTACGACTGGTTTAAAAACATTTCCTTTATTCAATTCCTGCGCGATGCCGGCAAACATATAACCGTAAACTATATGATGGCCAAGGATAGTGTAAGAAAACGCATTGAAGGCGAAACAGGCATCAGCTACACTGAATTTGCATACCAGTTAATGCAGGGCTACGACTTCTACTGGTTATTCCAGAACAAGAACTGCAAACTGCAAATGGGTGGCAGCGACCAATGGGGCAACATTACTACAGGCACTGAATTCATTCGCCGTAAAGCGGGTGGTGAAGCTTTTGCATTGACCTGCCCATTGCTTACCAAAGCCGATGGCGGAAAATTCGGTAAGAGTGAAAAAGGCAATGTGTGGCTGTCGCCCGACAAAACATCACCATACGAATTTTACCAGTTCTGGGTCAGAGCAACAGATGCAGATGCTGAAAAATGGATAAAAATATTTACGTTCCTCCCCAAAGAAACCATTGATCAGTTGATTGAAGACCATCGCAAAGATCCCGGCGCCTGGCTGTTACAAAAAACACTGGCAAAGGAAGTAACGGTGTTTGTGCATGGAGAAGCAGGTTACCAGGCCGCCTTGGAGGACACTAAAAAAACATTTGAAAAACAGGATGCACCAGCCGAATCACTTACGCTGGAAGAATTGGAATCAATGAATGGGATAGCTAAATTCAATTTTGAGTTGGCTAAAATTCAGGCAGGCGTCGACGTTGTAACTTTTCTCGCCGAAACAAAGATTTTCCCCAGCAAGGGCGATGCCCGCAAAACGGTGCAGGGCGGCGGCGTAAGCATCAATCGAAGGAAGGTTGAAGATATTCAATTGACTGTCGATTCAACATCGTTGCTGCATGGGCAGTATGTGTTGGTGCAGAAGGGGAAGAAGAATTTTTACTTAGTTAAGGCTGTTTAAAAAAAGAAATACAGAAGTCCGGAAGGGTATGCTAATAAACCTTCCGGACTTTATAATTAATCATTGCCTGTTGCCAATTGTCTATGGCCTATTGTTTACCGGCTCTATACTTCGCATACGCATGAATGCCTTCTACCAGCACATCCAGTTGTTTAGTGGTGGTATACACGTTGGGCGTAATACGAACGCCCTGAATGTTCTCATGTTGCACGTTGGTGCAATGGATCTTATAATTGTTCCAAAGAAATAGATCAAGGTCAGCCGGCTCCAGTTTCGGCAGGTTCAGGTGCACCAGGCCAATGCCGCAACCAAAACCCGGCCTCATAGAGGTGCCTAACTTAATATTGGGAATGTCCTTCACTTTTTCCATCCAGTAATTCTTTAGATACATTAGCCGTTGCTCTTTACGCTCAGCGCCGATCATTTCATAAAACTCGATGGCCTTGCCAACCGCCTGCTCAATAAAGAAAGGGCGGGTGCCGAGGTGCTCAAATTTACGAATATCATCCATATATGGTTCCGGCGCCGCAAACAAGGGATACAGTTTTTTGATCTTTTCTTTTTTGACATATAACATCCCTACCCCAATGCAGGAGCTAAGCCATTTGTGCAGGCTGGTTCCAAAATAATCGGCCCTCAGATCAGGAATGGTGTATTGAAAATGCGCAAAGCTATGTGCCCCGTCAACGATCACCTCTATCCCCTTTTTATGAGCCGCATCGGCAATGGCTCGTACCGGCATGATCTGTCCATTCCAGTTGATGGTATGGGTAAGTTGCACCACTTTTGTTTTGGCGGTAAAGGCTTTTGCATAAGCATTTACCAAATAACCGGTGTCCTCGCTGGGAAGTTCCAGGTTTAGCCAGATCAGTTTTACGCCATCGCGCTGTTCGCGTTGTTTCCAGGCGTTCGTCACATTGGGATAGTCCTGTTTTGATAGCACCACCTCATCGCCCCGCATCAGGGGCAGGCCGAAAATGATGGTTTCAAGCGCTTCGGATGCATTTCGTTGAATGGCAATTTCTTCGGCACTACAACCGGCCACCCGGGCCAGGTTCTGGCGAAGGGGTTCCCGGCCCTGGTCGAGGATCCGCCACATAAAATGACTGGGCGCTTCGTTGCACAGATCAAAGTATCGTTTCATGGCTTCCTGCACCGGTTTAGGCGAAGGCGCCACGCCGCCATTGTTTAAATTGATGATGTAGGGCGAAACGGTGTAGGATTGTTGAATGTAGTACCAGAAATCTTCATCGGAAGCCAGTTGATCGGGCGGTTTGGAACCGGCAGTTTCGAGGGCGGTCTGCAGGTTGCGGCTCCAGGCCGGCTGGGTGATGGACGACAGGAAGG
Organism: uncultured Niastella sp.; assembly: GCA_966211305.1. Lineage (GTDB taxonomy): Bacteria > Bacteroidota > Bacteroidia > Chitinophagales > Chitinophagaceae > Niastella. Next base: position 32,920 of record CBIHPC010000027.1, on the reverse strand, counting down.
TTCCTGCCGAAATGGCTTTGAGGGTTTGTAAAAAAGAACGGCGATTAAATGTGCTCATGTGACTAAATTTAGGCAAGGTTTTTTGGCCTTTTAATTGAAAACCAGTGAAAAAAAATCTGATGAAAAATAATGAATTTATGGCATTTTCATTTGGGGAAAAGAACAGAACCCCTTACTTTTGCACTCCTTTCTAAAAGGAACAAGGCTGCCCGATAGTATAATGGTAGTACGACAGATTTTGGTTCTGTTTGTCTTGGTTCGAATCCAGGTCGGGCAACAAAGGCCTCGCACAAAGTGCGGGGCCTTTTTATTTTGGCAGCGATCCGGGCTTGCTCGGGTGAGCGCCTTAACCTGCAGCCTCTATCCCTTCACTCGTCATCATAATTTTCTTAATAGTTCCATCCTCATTAAAATCTAAATAATCAATACATACCGACCGGCGATGGCTGCCGCCTTCGGGCAGTGCACCATTATGATAAATGAAGTAGGTTTTTCCTTTGTAATCAAGAATGGCCGGCGAATTCGTTTTACAGTTGCCGGCAATTTCATTGATAATGCCTTTAAATTCCCAGGGTCCATCGATGCTCCGGCTCATGGCGTAAGCCACCTTCTCGGGAAAACCGTACCCATACAATAAATAATACCATCCTGCACGTTTATAAACCCAGGCGCCTTCGGAGAATTCAGGCAGATCAATTTTTTGTATGGCGCCATCAAGCTCCTTCATATTCTCTTTCAGCTTTACATAATAACATTGCGAATTGCCCCAAAATAAATAAGCCTGTCCGTCATCATCTATCAGCACTGTGGGATCGAGGTTGATCTTGTTTTCACCGGGTACGCCAATGGTTTCATTGGTGATAAGCGCTTTTCCAATGGCATCACTAAACGGCCCTTCCGGTTTATCGGCCACAGCAACGCCAATAGCCTTGCCTGGTATAGTACCATGCGACACGGCTACATACCAGTAAAATTTCCCATTGCGTTCTATCACCTGTGACGCATAGGCGCCACCCTTCGACCATACAAAATCAGTTGCCCGCAATGGCACCGGATGCTCTTCCCAGCGAACCATATCGGCAGAAGAAAAACAAAGCCAGTCTTTCATCACATAATCCTCTACACCTGCCGGCGGCTCGTCATGACCGGTATACATGTATACAGTGCCGTTGTATTCAATGGCGGCCGGGTCTGCCGTATACTTATGTCTTATAACCGGGTTACGAGACCTATTTTTTTCTTTTATTGCCATAGCTGTTTATTTTTTTGATGATGGTTTCCCTAATTCGATCCATGCCGGCGCATGATCGCTCGTCTTTTCCCACCCTCTTACATGTTTGTCAACCCCGCCTTTTCGAAGGCGTTTGGCAAGATGGCTGTTCAACAGAAAATGATCGAGCCTGAGGCCGGCATCACGCTGCCAGGCAAAACGCAGGTAATCCCAGAAGGTATAAATGACCTCATCAGGATACAATGTTCGTAATGCATCGGTAAAACCCAGTTTCAACAAGCGCGCATAAGCGGCGCGCACTTCTTTTCTGAACAATGCATCGTTTATGTATTTCTCCGGTTTGTAAACATCCAGTTCCGTGGGCATCACATTAAAGTCACCCACCAGCGCAACAGGTACGTCATGTTTCAAAAGTGATTTGGCATGTGCGTTAAGCCGTTTATACCACTTTAACTTATAGTCGAACTTAATACCTGGGTATGGGTTTCCGTTAGGCATATAAATACAGGCAATAAGCATTTGCCCCACTATGGCCTCCAGGTAGCGGCTATGCTCATCCTGCGGGTCGCCGGGCAATTTTCGCCGCACTTCCTGAATAGGCAGCGAATGGGAAAGGATCGCTACACCATTCCACGATTTCTGTCCGTGCCAGATCGCCTGGTAACCGGCCGCTTCAATTTGTTTTATGGGAAACCTGTCGCTGGTAGTTTTCAGCTCCTGCAGGCATACGATATCCGGACGGGCCTCTTTCAGCCAGCGTAACAGCACGGCCAGCCGACCGTTGATGCCATTCACATTATAGGTGGCGATTTTCATCTTATTTGAAAATCATGATCCAATAACACCTAAAATAATATGCCAGCGGGTCAATAGGCAATGAGCTATGGCTAACAGATCACAGAAAGCACCATTGTATTTCCTTTGAACTTATTCCGCATACAACTGGCTCTGCGGCACCAGTTCAATTGGCAACGATGGGCTTTGCCAGTATAAATAAAGCGAGGAACGATCGTCTTTGTTAAAGTATTCAAGCCTGACGGCATATTTTTTACCGGCTTCGAGGTGAATGGCATCCGATGTATACGTGGTCGTGTATACATCGCGCCAGCGGTCGATGATCAGTTTATCATTCACCCATAACCGCACTCCACCGCTTGCTTCAATAGAAAAAATATAATCTTCCGTAAACTGAGGTTGTACCGAGCCGGTGAGGCGGATGCTGTAGCGGAGATCCCTGATACGGTAATGTACGCCGGTGGCATGGCCGGGCATGGGGATCAGCCATTCGGGAAAACTGATCAGCGGATCGATGCGTGTTTCTACAGAATCGTCAAAATCGCTGCCGTTGAAATACACGCCTTTCAACCCCTCGCCCGCCCCCCATACTGTGGGCGCGAACGGCTCTATATTTTTCCGCCCCTGTTTGGTAATGATGTATGACTGCCCTTTTTCCGGCTGCACGCGAATTACCTCCCCGCTCCCGGCGTCGGGTGACAGTTTTATTTCACCACGAATATCACATTGCACCACATCAAGGCGCTTCAATGCATTGCTGCTGTTGTTAAGAATAGCCCCTTTGCTGCCGCCTTTAATGACACAGTTGCGCAACAAAACGGGGCGTGTTCCTTTGGCCGGACCCTCCACCATGATAAAAGGGTAAGGAACCTGACCGGCCCCGTCGAGGGTCATATTCTCCACGCGCACGCCGTTGGTAGCGCCGGCTGCATGATCTTCAAACACGCTGTTGTATAAATAGCCGCCGTTGTAAGTATAATTGTTCACATAGGCACCGTGATTTACGCCCACCTTACAATTGTAAACGATTGATTGTTCAAGCACGTGGTTCTTGCCATTGTTCTGCCAGCTGCGGATGCCGCAATCGGAATTATGCACCACATTACCTTTAAAGATCCAGGCCGATTCGATGGGCATTTCCTCCCAGTCATACGCCGCATTCACGGTTTCCAGTCCCTGCTGACCCGCCACTACGTTACTATCGCAGCGGTTATCATCGCCCATGCTCAGTACAAAACCATGGGTACCGAACGTAGGGGAACCCTTGGTATCGAATGAAACGGCGCCTGCCAGGTATTTCGGTGATACCACCAGGTTGTGCGTCCATACCGTACGATGGGTAGCATCGGGCAGGTCCCACCAGAATGGCGCCTCCACGCAATTAAAGGCGATATTTCGCGCCATGGTAATACCATGGCTCACATGCGGCACATACGCATGATTGCCGATATCACGCATTACACAGCCTTCTACGAGTGTTCCATCGCTGCCATCGTTGCAATGATGAAAATGCAATGCGTAGCGCCCCGCCACCTGTTCTTTTACATACGTGCCGCCGAGGTCTTTGCGCGGCCCTAAATACCTGAAAGCGACGTTTTGTACGCGTTGAGGAACCGAAGAGCGGATAAAAATATGCGACTTGCCGCTGGCCGTGCCCTCAATACGTACGTTACGGGTCAGATTCCCAACCTCGGCGGTCCACATATTGTTGATCCTGGGATGCGCCGTAGCGGGTGAATTTAATGTAATGGTATTGCCTTTAATGGCGGTGATGGTGCGCACATCGGCATTGCGGCCTTCGTTGGCCGTAGGGGTGATGATCAGCTCATCGCCTGTTTGCCAGCCTGCCGCATTCTTAACGGTAATCTGGCTGGAACCGGCGACAATTGCGCCTGTTGCGTTTGTCCAGGAAGTTTTTGCCAGCCCCTGCAACTGCAGTTTACCCGATTGCATCACCCATAACCCGATATCGCTATCAAGCACATCCATACCGCCGCCTTCATATTTACGCTCATCGATACCGGTGAAACGAAGCGCATGAATGATGGAATTTTTGGGTGATCGCATTTGCAGCACACCGGTGATAAGTATATTTTTTGTTGACTGAATAGCCACCGAATGATGAGGTGAGTAGATAAGTTCGCCAGCCACCTGCATACCCGCCACGCTGACGTTCATATCGGCGATAACCGTATTGCCGGCAGCGATCACGGGCGCATCATTCGGCCCGGGTACGCGGCCACCCCAGGTAGCGGCATCTGACCAGTTACCACTTCGCACGCTGGCAATTGAGCCGGCAAAGACGGTTTTGGCGGGTGCACAGGAGATAACCTCCTTTTTTACAGGCGGTTCGTCGGCGCCCAGGAATGAGAACAACAGATAGAAAGTTATGAACTGGAGCGTTTGCATATGGGGTTATGCCTGTAAAGTTAGTTTTTTCCCCGGTGTTTGAAAGTTCCCTGGCTGTTTTAAGAAACTGTTACATGTTTCAGGCAGCCACAAAAGTTCATACCCCGTAACAGTAGCTTAGGTCGCCAATTTAGTCGCTTCACCCCGAATGCAGCCACCACACCAGCGAACAACTTTCATCTTTGGCGCCAAACCATAAAAAACAAAAATGAACAAACAAATTTCAATGATGCTCCTGGTGACGCTTTTGACGTTCAGTATCGGGAGCTGCCACAAAAATGAACCGGCGCCGGTGACTACATTCCACTTTTATGATTCACTACATGCAGATGGCTATCTGAGGTCATATTTACTGAACCTGCCACCCGGTTATAACGAAAGCGATAATTTTCCACTGGTGATCGCCCTGCACGGTTTTGCCGGCAATGCAAGCCAGATGGAAACGGATTATAAACTTACGGCGAAGTCGAATAGTGCCGGGTTCATAATTGTATACCCCGAAGGCGTTCGAAGCGATGGCCTGCTGGGCTTACGAACCTGGAATGCCGGCGGTTGTTGCGATTATGCAATGCAACATAATGTGGACGATGTAAAATTCATCAGGCTGTTGATACAAAAGCTTACGGAGCGGTACAAGATCAACCCGAAGAAAATATATGCAACAGGCATGAGCAATGGCGCCATGATGACGTACAGGCTGGGCTGCGAACTATCAACGCAACTGGCGGCAATAGCACCTGTAAGTGGTACATTGATAACTACGCAGCCATGTGTACCTGCACGCGCAGTACCTTTGCTGCACATACACTCATCGCTGGATACAACCATACCTTACCCGGGGGGATATGGCATGGCGAACTATTATTTCCCACCTGTCGATTCGGCATTGCGGGTATGGGCAGGCATCAATGGATGTAAAACCACGCCAAACGTCATTACCGACGCACCCTTGTATACACAAACGGAATACGATGATTGTACCAACAATACAAGTACCCAATTATTCCTGACCAAAGACGGCGGACATGCATGGCCGGGTGGTTTAAAGGCACGCCAGGCCGCCGATGAACCATCGAAGGCGTTTGATGCAACAGATCTTATCTGGGATTTTTTCAGCAGATATGAATTACCATAAAATAAATTTCAAAAAACAATAAAGGTCAGCATGCGGTTTGTTGTTACCCGCAAACTGTTGACAGGCCTGCATTTCATCGACCTTTCTTCATTTTTATTCCTTACAAAACCCGCTGCCAATTGAGCGCCGATGTCCATCCGGTGCCCGTTGGGCGCGGGTTTCGTCGTTTTGGCAAAATTAAAAAATGCACATTCTTAGTTTACAGGAAAATACATAGAGCTAATATAAATATTGAAATGCAATTTGTATTGTTCTCTACATTTACAACACAGAAATCGCCTGACACCGGCACAAAAGAAAAACTAACGGTCACATTTATACTTTTTACCTGTTCATAATCGAAGCGAGATACACAACACAGCCATAAAGATACTAATTGCTATAACTACATCTGTTCACATACCTTAACCTATATTATGAAAAAGTACACCTGCACAGCAGCCGACCGGAAAAAAATAATAAAGGCCAAGGATATTCTGGATGCTGCGCCAAAAGGCACCTATCCGCCAATAATGAAACCCCTCTTACCCGCACGGTACAGAAATATTTAATAATCCGGTACACGACCAATACGTTCGCAACCCTATTACGGACCAGGGAGCTGCATGCAAATACCATGATCATTAAACCATATCCCATATGCAACATGAACAAACAAGCGTGTGGTAACAGCAATCATAGCTGAATAAATATGATGGCACCCTTTAGTCACTCGTACCCGGCACCAGCATCAGACAACATAATTTTTTACGGAAACCTTATCCATCATGCAACTAAAGAATGAGGACCTTGCCACGGCGTTAGAGATTAAACAATTCCTCGAAAAAAATTACCACGAGCATTACGACTACGATTATCTCGTGAGTAAATTCGGCATGAACAAATTCAAACTGAAACTTGCATTCAAAGCGGTTTCATACCACAACGTGCATTCCTACATCACCAAATTAAGAGTGGAGCGCGCAAAGGATCTATTGGAAAACACCGACAGAACAATCGGATTTATTGCGGAAAAAGTAGGGCTCGACAAAAGCAATTTCAACATCCAGTTCAAAAAGCTCACCGGCTATACACCATCGGAATGGAGAAAGAATAGGAGTAGAACCTCATACAGTAGTATGTTCTGGCAGAGCATATAAATGCAAAATTCCAACATTTCACGCGTACAAAACACATCCCGATTTTTGAGTGATCAAAAACCGTATGGCATTTGCTGATCTCTTCTTCTCTTCTACTGAATATGATATTAATCAAAAATCATCCATCCGGTCGGATAAAAAAAACACATCTCAGCGGCTAATTCGTAAATTCCCATACAATTTGAGTTTTCCACCCTGTGAACAAAATCGATAAGCAACTGGTTTTAATTAGTTGAATGCGCCATTTCCTTTTTTTATGGTGCGCCCGGAAAAAGTATCCAAAAACTATTCCATATGCCCAGATCACGAAGAAATCGCGAACCTGAGAATTTGTTAGAGTTTAAAAAACTCTGGGGTATAAAACAATTTCCCCGCAAGGCGCATCCGAATGAACTGCCCGATACTACCAAACATTTCTATCCCAGAAAACCTTTTCGTCCCCGGCTCGACATTACAATAGATGAAATAAAAGATATTCTGCTGATCGGCGTCACTGAAGCACGCGGGATCGTAAAGGAAATAAAAGGCAAATCATACAAATCGAAATACCCTTTCATTACCATAAAGGAATTTGCCCGCTATACAAAACTAAAGATCTGGCAGATCCATCATTACTTTATCACCTGCGAAATGTTCGAGCGAAATGAAATAAGAGAGAAATATAAAAAAGGGCATCATTGAGTTGCCTGGGCAACGGGAATGACTCTGCCCCATATGCTGGTAAAAACCTTGTCAATGGTATATCTGCTCTAACTTAAGATCAGCCATCGCTACCTTAAAAGGTCCGGAAGCCCCCTGCTGACAGCAGGTTTCTTCCGGACTGCAATTTTAAAACTTACCCTATTATAAATAGAAAATAAGCCAGTATCCGATTATAATTTTCCTTCTGCCCCCACATCAACCGGATTCAACAATCTTGCCTTCGCCGGTTCTGTACTGAACTCATCGGCGCCGGCATCAAGAGGCGATTTTCTGAGCTGTCCATCCATGTCGACCTTTACCATAGAAAATGGATCTTCCGCTTTTTTACCCTTTGGAGCAGGCACCACATCGATGGCCGGACTCCCCTTCAGCAAACGGATCGCCTGGCTGGCATCGCGGCCCAGTTTGGGATCAACTGTCGTAAAGGTAGCATCGGGCATATCGCCTTTGCTTTCGGTGTTAAAAATGAAATTACCCATCCAAACAGCGCCGGTATAAGGACCCGCAATAACAGCTGCAGGTCCGCCGCCCTTAACGATATTATGGGCAACGGTGATCTTTGTTGCACCCATTCCTTTATCACGGGCGCTCATGGTAATATTGCTTTTACAGTTGCTGAGCGTGTTGAATGCGATCAACACACGGTCGGGCCGGTCGTGACAGGTTAATGCGGCGCCATCCGCTACTTCGCCATCGCCATTTCCGATATTGATGCCCGTTGAGCATACTTCAAAGTAATTACTATACACCTGGTGATCATCGCCAAAGATGCGCAGCCCGGGTGTATTGTGAAAATAATTGCCATACACTTCGCAAAAATTGCCATGCCTCAGCGTGAACTGCGCTTTGCAATTGCGAATGGTATTATATCGCAACGTTACGTTCGAAGCCTTTACCGAGATCAGTTCGTTCTCCCCATGGCATTCTTCGAACAGGTTGTACTCTACGATACTATTGCTCTTAGACATACTCAATCCGCTTAGCCCAAACTGAAATGCTTCAGCGCCGTTGGCTCCCCCCTGAAATTCGAAATTGTAAAAGTAGTTGTGATGGATCCATAAGCGCTCGGCAATCTGTTTGCCTTCCCCGCGAATAGCGAGGTAACGGCCCATCGATTTCTTATTCAAAAACGTATTGTGGTCGATCTCGTGATCGCTGCCGGCAATGGTGAGGTCCTCCCCCGCGCCTTCGTTCTCGAAAATATTGCGCGTCCACCGGCAGAAGCTGGTGCCGGCGGTTGAGCGCGCCCGCGATGAGGAATGCGTGAATTTAAACCCGGTAACGATAACATATCTGGCGCCATTGGCAAGCGAAATGCCGCCGAGCCCGGTTAACTCAACCTGTCCGGCAGTTTGCGCCATAATAATGATTGGTTTATCTGCCGTTCCGGCTTTGGTGACCAGGATATCTGTTCCGGTTGTATACATGCCATTTGTCACCAGCACGGTATCGCCGGCCTCGGCATCATTAACGGCCTTTTGAAAACCACCAATAAATTTTACTACGATTGTTTTGGCAGATGCGGGTTGTGTGCCGGCCATTGCCAGCAACACCATACAGGTTACTATACGTAAAGCGTATCCGGTTCTTTTCATGAAAAATATTTTACCTATGCTTATAACAATCTGACAAAGATAATATTGTATGAACTGTCGGTTGAGCAGGCATTTGCTTAATATTGAGCTATTTTGTCAGCCATTACGCAGGCAATTTTCAGGATAGTACAGGATAACCCTTAGAGGCCGGCAGCATAATTTCCTGCATCAATTATAACGATAAAAGCGCCATTGAGATGAGTGAGAAATTCCGATCATGGCGCGATGCCGAATCCGGCATCTTCATTCCTGTTTGGTTTAAGGTTGTTATGGAATAGCTGTAACCAAAGAATAAAATCCAAAGTCCTGAAGTAACCACCATTGGTCACTTCAGGACTTTTGTATTGAACACTTCTTATTTTTATCAACGTGCTCCTTGTTAACCTGTCACAAGTCAACTTGTCAACTAGCTCCTACTTCACCACCGGAAAAGCGCTGATCCGTAACCTTGCCCCGCCCATTGGTACCAGGGTAAGCTTTTGCGGGGCGCCGGCTGCCGTTACGGGACTTTGCGGCAATACCGCGCACAACCCATGCTGATCGATCGTCCACGCCGGTATTTGTTTACCGGTAGCAACCAGTTCAATGGGTGTCGTAGCATTGGTGAACGGATCATCACCTTTTGGCCAGGGCTTCTTTTTTACGGTGAATGATTCATTGAGATTGCTGGCATCTACCAGCAAACCATAGTTCCACGACGAAGCGGGATAGATCTCGAACGATGGCCATGCCGTTACATCCGCATTTTCCTGCCAGCGCGAATCCCAGATGGCCGTAGCCTTGCTATCCTGTTGTTTGTAGTCTTCCTTTATCAATAACGAAAAAGTGAGCGCACCATAATTGATACTTACACTATTCTTGTTTTTCGTCCACTGGCGCATTGTCAACTGCATGGGAAGCGTAAGTTTTATTTTATCGCCGTTCTTCCAGTTGCCCGGCACCTGTACATACGTGCCCGGCGTGGTTTTTGCCGCAATTGGTTTTCCATTAACGGTTATCGATGCATTTGTACACCACGCGGGAATACGAAGATAAACAGGGAAACGCACCGCTTTTGACGTTCTTACCGTTATGTCGATCACCTCATCAAAAGGATAATGCGTTTCGGTTGATAAGGTCACTTCCGTTCCATCACCTACTTTAGCGGTTACATCACCGGCTGTGTATAATTGTGCTACCAGCCCGTTATCGGGTGTGGCCATCCAGCTGTTGTCGATATAATAAGCCCAGCCCGCGGAATGATTGTGCTGACAACAACGGCTGCTGAACGGGTTCATCATCAGGAACGGCCCTTCATTCGCAATACCGGGCGCATGGTTCCTGCTATCACTCACCACCATATTGGGTGCTGTGAGATAGCGCAGGCTGCGGTAATCGGGCATGAACGCAGCAGGAAAAGTATTGAAGGCGATGTCTTCACAATTATCGGCCCACATCGGATCACCGGTAAATTGCAACAGGAAATGATCGCTGGTCATTTGCTCCACCATTCCGCATGTTTCCACGGCCTGGCGAGGATCATCATATCCCTTTCGTGCATTCTCATCTGACCCGAACAATCCGCCCGGTACCTGGCCATATATTTCACGCACCAGTTTGAAATCATTGTATGTAGCTTCAAGATCGGCAGGATTATTACTTTGCAGATAATACGTTGCGGGCTCGCGATAACATTGCACAACGTTAACATTATGCCAGTTCGGTAAATTGTTTTTTTGCCGCCAGTTGGCGGTATTGCGGTCGATCTTCGTGGCAAGGTCAAGCAACCACGATTCACCGGTACGGTTGTACAGCCAGTAAACACTCACCATGTTATCGCCACCGCGGCTGTTCTCCCAGTAATCTTCGAGAAACATGCTGTCGGGCAAGGCATTCTCCCATTTAAAATAATTGCTCATAAAGGAAAGCACGCGCGGGTCGGCTGAATATTCATAGTAAGATTGCAAACACCATAACATGGGCATATTGGTCCAGAGGTCGCGTTTGCCATTGCGCAATACGACGGGACCGAAATCCCCATCGGGCCGCTGGTTGTTGAGCACGGCATCTATCCAGAATTTCGATTCATTGATCATTGCCTGGTCCTGCAACAGGTAACCGATATGCGCATACCCTTTTAACCAATACGGTACTTCTTCCCAACCCCATTTGCCTTTACCCTCTTTCGTAAGCCATGCATTATCGGTTTTCGCCAGCCAGGCGCTGATCTTTCCGAGATTGCCGGTAAGGCCATCACGTTGCAGTTGCAGAAATTTCAGCAAATACCCTTTTGGTTTAAAACTGGTAACGGGCAACTTGATAAAAGCGGAGGGGCGCAGGGGGAGTTTATTACTTATATAATATTTATTACCCTGGTGTAATGAAACTTCTGAGTGCTGTTGCTGGCCAATTGTTAACTGGAAACTGCTTATTATCAGGATAAGTAAGGCTATTTGTTTCATGTTGGTAATTAGTTACAGGTTCACAGTTCTTAGTTTTCAAGTTATATAATCCGAAACATTAGCCGCCGGCTATTTTTATGACTTGTTAACGTGTCAACTCGTCAACTTACCCCCACTTTTAAAGGGGCCTCCTCTTTATCACTTCCGTATCACCACCGAATTATTCTCATACAACTTTCCATGCATACTATTCAACCGCTCCACCGGCATCTTCATCACTTTGCGGTCATAGGTCATGAAGCCATTTGTTTCCACTTCCACATCGGTGGTTTGTGTATACACCGCTGCAGATAATCCGCTTTTGATAAGTGCGGGTATATGGCTTACAAATTCTTCGTAACGTTTCAACAGCTCGTTATTATTTTTAAAGCTCTGGTATCCCCAGTTGTTCTTTTGCTGCCAGGTATGGCCTTCCACCGGTAAACCCAATCCGCCAAACTCGCCTAACACAAGCACCTGTTTAGTGCCAAACAATCCGGGATCGGGCATCAACGGCTCGGGGTAATTATGCAGATCGATGATATGTCCAACCGGTTCAAAATTACCACCGCTGGCGCTGTTCACAAGACGCGAAGGGTCCTGCTGCTGCGTTACCTGCACAATGTCCTTTGTTTTAAATTGTCCCCATCCCTCGTTGAACGGTACCCATACAACAATGCTGGGAAAATTATGCAGGTCTTCCATGATGGCGCGCCATTCGTTGCGGTAAATGGTTTCCGATTCGGCGGTACGGTTCTTATCGGTCTGGCGTCCGAACACGCCGGGGCGCGGCTCCCAGTGGTTACCAAGATCGCCGCTGGGCATGTCCTGCCATACCAGCATACCTAATCGGTCGCAGTAATTGTACCAGCGTGCGGGTTCCACCTTCACGTGTTTGCGGATCATATTAAAGCCCATGGCTTTTGTTTGCTCGATGTCGTATTTGAGCGCTTCATCGGTGGGCGCGGTATATAAACCATCGGGCCACCAGCCCTGGTCGAGCGGACCGTACTGGAACACAAATTCATTGTTCAGCAACATGCGCTGAATGCCGTTGTTGTCGCTCCCAACAGATATTTTGCGCATGGCGAAATAGCTGCTTACCTCATCGGTCTTTTTATTTTTCTGTAACAGAGATACTTTCAGATCATAGAGAAAAGGATTTTTCGGCGACCATAGTTCTGCACCGGGAATACTTAATGTAACCTCAGTGCCGGGCGCTACCGTTTGTTCGGCAATCTTTTCAGCGCCTTTGTAAGCAGCGATCAATACCTGGTCGGTTGGTTGTGCATTCTCTATCCCGGCCGATACACGAACAACGCTTTTGTCGATATCAGGCGTTTGTTTAATACTGCTGATATAACTCTTAGGAACAGCTTCCAGCCATACTGTTTGCCAGATGCCTGTTACCGGCGTATACCAGATACCGTTTGGATTATTCACCTGTTTGCCACGGGGTTGCGGACCTTCATCACTGGGATCCCATACCCGTACCGCTATCTGCTGGCTGCCAGATCTGGTAAGGGCAGATGTAATGTCTATAGAGAACGGATCGTAGCCACCTTTGTGGTCCCCAACTTTTTTACCATTTACAAAAACATCGCATTGCCAGTCTACCGCACCGAAATGCAGCAGCGTACGCTTGTTTTTAAATGTTGCGGGCACGGTTACGCTTTTCTGGTACCATAGTACATTGTCTTTCCCTACGGTTTTACCAACCCCGCTAAGAGCGCTTTCAACTGCAAAGGGCACCAGTATATTTCCATCAAACGTTGCCGGAATGTTTTGAACCGAAGCGGGCGAAATACTGTATTGCCACATTCCGTTCAAATTAAGCCAGGTGTTGCGCACCATTTGCGGACGGGGATATTCGGGTAGAGGTTGCTGCGGGTTTACTTTTTCCGCAAAACTGGTCATGATCCTGTCGCCGGCTGGTTTCCAGGCCGGTTGAGCGAACGCACTGGCCATCATCGTTGCTGCTACAATCAAAAGAAACGATCTCTTCATATGTTATATTTGATTTGTTATACTCCTCTTCCCTTTTACATTCTGTATTTACTTTTTCATTCCTCACTTTTCTGTTTTTCATTTTTCATTTCTTTACAGGGAGATCTTCGTAACAGAAGAAAATATCCTGTCTTCCACTCCGGCGATCTTGATCCCTATCCGCGCAAACACATAATTCTGTGCGGGGTTGAGGGTTGGAACAGTAACAGTTAAATTTACATTATCCGGATCGGTAATATCGCTACCGTTTATAGATTTGGTGGCTACATTATCTGCCCCTGAAACAAATTGCGTTTTATTGATATACAAGGTTACATTCTCGATGTCTTTTGCAGAGGCATCGTTGATCACCTTTTCTATACTGAACTTACCGGTTACGCTTCCGCCCGAGCCCGTCAGCTGCGCATTGCGGATCATATAATAAGGCGTTACTTCTATATTGAATTCCTGGTTGCCATTCACCACGATAGTAGCAGAGTCGGGTGCACCGGCCGGGGTTTGTTTCCATTTGAACGGGCCCTGTCCGTTCGGGATAATGAATTTGTATTCACCATTGAACAACACCATATTATAGGATCCGTCGGGAGCAAAGACCGATGCCATAGGGCCTGTTTTACCAAAACCGTATTGATATAATTCATACCGCACCTGGTTGTATTCCACTTCAATGGGATCGCCTTTGTATACCAGCCGGCCGCTTAACCGAACGGATGGCGCATCGTAGTTATCTTTCCTGCACGATACAGTTAAAAGAACGACCGCTATATAAATGATACTGAGTTTCATAATTGTTTATTTTATCTCATTAGTTTTCTTCTTACATCTCACTTCCTGCTTCTTACTTCATATTCTTATATTACCAATGACACACTTATTATAATTGCCATTTGTTACTGATTCGGCTGCCTTACGATCTTCGGATTATTTGCCCTGATATCATCGTTGATGAATGAATAATAATTGCCGAGGCGGAAACGGTTTGAACCGGTAACAAGTGAAGGCAGAACAATTTTATACACCCACTTGCCATTGTCGGGGCTGGCAGGATCGTACAGCTTATACCCCCATAACGCATATGGCTGTGTGTTGCGTTTGGTGGCCGTACCGATGTTTGAAACCAGATCGGTTGCTGTCATTTTATTTCCATCCCAAACCACATGCGCCAGGCGCCAGCGTTTCATATCATATAAGATATGTCCTTCGAAGGCCAGCTCAACACGACGCTCATGAACAATACGATCGAATGTAATATCTGCCGCTAAGAGTGGAGTGGTAAGTCCGGCGCGGGCACGCACCAGATTCATCCAGGTGGCGGCATCGCCTTTCTGCCCCAACTCAAATGCCGCTTCTGCAGCATTCAGCAGTACTTCGGCAAAGCGGTAGCGAATAAAAGGGACCTCGCTGTTTGTTCCGCGCGATCCGGCTCCGGGGGTAGGGTCAACATATTTGCGCAGATAAAAACCCGATTGCGCGGTAAACTCTTTGGAGTTTACCGGTCCGTCGAAGCCAACCACCTGTGTTGGGTTCGTTTGACCCGGCAATGTCTTTTGCGCACCGCGGTCATCGCCGGTGATAATAGTTCCATTGCCCAGTTGGTAACCAGCCCAAATGTCTACATTTCTCCCCTTGAATGCAGAACCGGGCAATATAACAGTTCCGTACAACCGGGCATCACGGCCGGCGAAGATGTCTGTTTGTGTATTATAGAATATTGGATTGCCCGATCCGTCGGTGATAGGGATCGGCGCAAAAGTGTTGTCGAGCTTTTCAAATGCCTGTACCAGGTTTAGTGATGGATTGATACGGCCGCCCTCCTCTTCTTCCGCTCCATAACGTGGCTGATTCGATACGGTGAAATTGTGCACCTTACCGCTTTTCAGTTTAAAATCTTCTACCCAAATGCTTTCAGGGTTACCGCTTTTATCGAGAAAGAGTGAAGCGAAATTTTCACCCGGATCAGGTTTCTTGTTATATAATGAATACGCGCCGGCTGTGCCGTTGATGATCTCTTTGGCGGCATTCAATGCTTTGGTATAATACCCATCGGCCATCGATGCAGGAATACCTACCTCCTGTCCGGGTAATGACACCTGCGGCGTATTGACCCCGTACTTTGCAATGGAACCGGCATATACCCCCGCCCTTGCTTCCATGGCCAATGCCGCACCTTTGGTGGCCCGGCTTTTTTCGTTGGCGTTTACCGGCAGGTCGTTTTTGATGGCTTCAGCCTCGCTGATCACAAAATCATAGATCTCCGATTCCTTCGCCCGCGGATGCTGCAGGTAAGTGGGGTCGCCGCTGAAATTGTACAAAAGCGGCTCCAGTATCAGCGGCACGCCGCCCATACGTTTGGCCAGTTCAAAATAAAAATTAGCGCGCAGGAAACGGGCTTCCGCCAGGAAGCGTTTTCTGTCTGCATCGGATAATGCTTTCGCCACCGCGGCGCGTTCTATAAATAAGTTCAGATCACGTACATATCCATAATCCCAGCTTTGCCATGAATCGAAATTCCATTCATTACGTTGTACAATGTTGGCATTGCCGTTCGCAGAGGGAAAACTTTCGCTGAAATCGGCAAACGACTCCCAGCCATTGTCGAGTGCTGAAAAATCGAGCTGACGATTGTATAGATCGGCAAGGATCGACAATACCTGCGCGGGGTCGGAGAAAGCCTGCTCATTTGTCAGAACAGCGGATGGTTGTACATCGAGAAATTCACTGTCTTTTTTGCAACCGGTAGTATACATCACCGCGGCTGCCAATATTAAAAGAGATGTTTTTTTCATTGCAATCATTTTTACCGGCACGTTTAAAATGTAAGATTCACGCCTACGTTCAGGAATTTGTTTTGCGGGAACTGTAACCCGTTGTCATCATTTACTTCAGGATCGAGATCGAACTGTTTCATATTGTCGAAAGAGAACAGGTTATAGGCATTCACATAAACCCGGGCTTTTTCCATTTTGATCTTGCTGATAAGGTTGCGCGGCAGTGAATATCCCAGTTCGATCGTACGGGCGCGCAGGTATTTTACATTGTGCGCCCAGAAAGTGGAAGTGCGGTTGTAATTGCTGTGATTACCATCGTTGAAGCGTAAAGCCGGGTATTTACCGGGAATCCAGTCGCTCTTCGGATCGAACGGATTTTCACGGCGCCAGCGATCGAGTAACATGGTGTTCAGGTTACCATCGTTCTGGAACGGGTTGCGGGTTTCCCAGGCCTGAAACCAGGTATAACCGGCAGCACCTGAGAAGTCGGCCCTGAAATCAAAATGCTCATACATAAGTGCGATGCTGATACCATAGTTGATATTTGGCTGCCGGCCCGAACCAAAACCTATTGGCCGTTCATCGTAGCCGTCGATCTTACCATCTTCGTTAACGTCTCTGTAAATAAGATCACCAGGCAACAGGGTACGGTTGCCCTGTCCGTCGATGTTCACAGGATAACTGTTGATCTGCTCCTGTGACGTGAATTGTCCTACAACATCATACCCCCAGTCGATACGGGTAAAGCGGTGCTCGCGGGAGTTACGATAAGCGTCCCATGAGTTAAAGAACAGGGGGTTATAGGAATCGAGGAATTTCTGTCTTGAATAGGATAAATTACCGCTTACGACAAAACGCAACTTGCGAAAGGAACCATTATAGGAAAGTGAACCTTCCTGCCCGAACTGCGCATCGCTGTTGATATTTTCATCGGGCAGGGTATATCCTATTTCAGAAGGCACCAGCACATCCGATTTGCGGCCGCGCAAACCTGTACGTTTACGATAGAACCAGTCGAAGGTACCGGTGAGTTTGCCATTCATTAAACTGAAGTCGAACCCGATATCGGTGATGCGGCTTTTCAGCCATGAAATATTGGTGATGGGCACGCCCCTGTCTCTTGATCCAACAATGGGCACACCACCCAGAATGGCTATACCCTGGTTGTAGTTGTAGCCTTCAATGTATGAAAAAGCGGGCAACCCGAGTTGCGTGCCATCATCACCCAATACACCATACGAAGCGCGAAGTTTGAAATCAGTTAATATATTGCTGTTGCCCAGTAAATTCTGAATGAACTTTTCTTCCGTTACGCGCCAGCCTGCAAATACCGAGGGAAAATACCCTACACGTTTATCAGGAGCGAACAGGTACGAGGCATCGCGGCGGGCAGATGCTTCAAAAAAGTATTTGTTATCGTAACTATAGGTAGCCCGGCCGATATATCCGATACGGGCCTCGTTCACAATTTCATCATCATACGTATCGGCCGTATTGAAATAGATCAGCGTAAGCACATTTGTACTTGGCACGGAATGTATCCAGTTGCGCAAACGTTCATTCTTTATGCGTTCATTTACTACCGTAGCGCCAACGGTGTGCAAACCGAAAGTACGGCTGTAATTCAACTTCAACTGCTGGGTGATATTTACCACCTTACGTTGTTCGCGTTCACGCCAGGGATTTGTACTGCCGCCGGTAGCTGTGTACGTTTGATCAACAGGATTATAGGTATAGGTGCTATAGGTATATTCGTGGTTATTCAGCAGGTAATCAGCTAAATAATAAGAGTACACGCCACTGAGCGTAAGCCCTTCAACAAACGGCACCTGGTAATCGGCAGTGAAATTGGTTTGCAGTACCCGCCAGTCGTTATGATACTTCCCGGCCATTTTTTTATTCAGG
The DNA here is from genome assembly GCA_966211305.1 of uncultured Niastella sp. Lineage (GTDB taxonomy): Bacteria > Bacteroidota > Bacteroidia > Chitinophagales > Chitinophagaceae > Niastella. The sequence continues at coordinate 14,814 of CBIHPC010000027.1, read as the reverse complement.
TAAGCCCAGTTGGTTTCGTTGTGTTTGATATCGTTCAGGTAGGCGGGATTGTCGTTTGCATACGGCCGCTCGAGCGGTGTATTCCGCATAATGGCAAAACGCGCCAGCCAGTAGTCATCGCCATACGGTACGCCGGGATTGTCGCGCGTTTCAATACGGCCGTTGATATTCACCCCTACTTTCAACCGGTTCGCGATCTTCGCGCTTACATTCGATTGAATATTGGTACGTTTAAAAGTATACTCGCGCCCCAGTACAGAATTCTGGAACAGGTGTGTGCCCGATAAATAATAATTGATCTTATCGGAACCGCCGGTTACATTCACATTCGCCGAATGCAGCGGTGCATTCTTTTTTACGATAAAGCTCTTCCAGTCGAAACTCTGGTAACCGGGTTCTGTACCGGCTTTGTATTTGTCAAGCTCCTGCTGTGTAATAGTTGTACTGCCATAGCGGTTGATCTCACCCTCGGCACGGTAACGCATATAGTCGTAACTATTGGTGAGCACATTGGGAAAGCGCGACCAGTTCTGGTAACCGGTATATGCATCTACATTAACCGTATTCTTTGTACCCAGTTTACCGCGTTTGGTGGTTACCACAATTACGCCATTGGCGGCCCTTACACCATATACCGCGGCCGATGCATCTTTAAGTACGGTAACGCTTTCAATATCGTTCGGGGCCAGGTTGTTGAACTGACCGGCATCCTGTTGTATACCGTCGATCACAAAAAGGGCTTCACCCATGTTACGCACCTGAATGTTGGCGCTTGAACCGGGGCGGCCATCTGCCATGCGAAATGACACACCGGTGATTTTACCGGCCAAACTGGTGCTAACCGTTGAACCGCCATGCACCATGCTGATATCTTTATCGGTAACGGAAGCAATAGAGCCGATAACAGACGCCTTCTTTGTAGTTCCATACCCTACTACTATCACTTCACCAAGATCGTTCTGTTGTTTTTTGAGTAGAATGGAATGTTCTGTTTTATCTCCCACCGTAAATTCCAGGTTCACATAACCAACCGAAGAAATAATAAGTACGGCCGAAGGACCTGATACCTTAATTCTGAAAGCGCCATCGATGTTGGTGGTAACCGCATTCTTCGTGCCCTTTTCCATTACAGTTGCATTAGCTACAGCTGCACCGGTACTGTCCTTTACCAGACCGGTTATGGGAGTGCCTTCCTGCTGCGCCCATACACACGAGAATGAGATACAATTTAATAGAAGAAGTAAAAGGATTTTGTTCAGCAGACAGGAATCCACTACGGCACAGACCCTGCCACGCAGTTCGTGTTTGGTTGACTTTTTCATGAAGCAATTGTTAGTTATGAGACTTTGAAACATGTTTTATTTAACATGCCACACCTGTGATAAATGAAACATGAAATAAGTTCATCCTGCGCACTCCCTTTATTCCATGCGTTTCAGAATTTGTTCAATTTGTTACATTTTTATTTTTGGTATGCTGTTCTTTCTTAAATTACCGAAGTATGATAATTGTGCCACGGTTCAAATAAAACCAGAATGAACTGCTTATTACGACTATTGCGTTGCATGCTATGTTTTATATTTTGGCTGTCTGCTGGTACTGCTATTGGTCAGCCCTATTATTTCAGGCACTACCAGGTGGAGAACGGCTTATCGAACAACACCGTGTATTGCAGCATCCAGGATAATAAAGGCTTTCTATGGTTTGGTACCAAAGAAGGATTGAACCGGTTCGATGGATACCGGTTTAAATTATTTAACTCGGAAACCGGCGATGAGAACCGGCTGCGGAAAGATTTTGTGTTTTGCCTGTTTGTTGATCCCAAAGATAATTTATGGGTAGGTACACAGGACGGTGTATACCTGTACGATTATGCAAAAGAAAGACTGGTGCGTTTCCTTGGTCCCCTGGCCGAGGTAAATGATATTCAAATGGACCTGAAAGGCCAGCTTTGGTTTCGCACAAATACTTCTGTATGCCGTTATAATTTTACTACAGCCACACTTACAACATTTCCGCCCGACAGCACCGTAAATGCAACCGCGCTTTGTATGAGCGCCAATGGCGACATGTGGTTTGGCGATATGAACGGCCATCTGAAACGGTTCGATACCGTTACACAAACCTTTAGCGGGCCGAATGTGTTTGAACATTCACCGCGCATGCCTACCTGTTTTATAAAGAAAATATATCCGGCAGGCAACAATGGCATCTTTATAGGCACCACCTGCCAGGGCATTAAGCTGTATGACATTCCCACCAACACCTATACCGACCTGTTGATCTACAGCCCCGACAAAACCACCGTTTATGTGCGCGATATTTTAAAATATTCAGCGCATGAATACTGGTTCGCTACCGAATCGGGCATTTTCATTTACAATACCATCACCCGTAGTTTCACCAATCTGAAAAAACAGTTTTCAGATCCGTATTCTTTATCAGACAATGCGGTATATACACTTTGTAAAGACCGCGAAGGCGGTATGTGGGCGGGAACCTTTTTTGGCGGCGTAAATTATTATCCTAAACAATATACGCCCTTCACGAAATACTTTCCCGACCGCACGACCAACACCATCAGCGGTAATGCCGTTCGCGAAATGTGTGAAGATCCCGATGGCAACCTGTGGATAGGCACCGAAGACGCCGGATTGAATAAACTGAATTTACGTACGGGCGCGTTCACGCATTTCAAACCAACCGGCACGGCTGCAGGCATTGCCTATCACAATATCCACGGCCTGATGATCCTCGGCGATGAAGTATGGATCGGCACGCTCGATCATGGGCTCGATATCATGAACAGACATACCGGCAAGGTGATAAAACATTATGGCAGTGACGCGAAAGACTGGACACTTCGTAATAACTTTATTGTGACCATGATGCAAAGCCGCCGCGGTGATATCTATATCGGCAGCGGTCTTGGTTTATACCTTTACAAAGCTTCAGCCGGTTTTGAATGGCTGAAGGAAACACCCGATGGACAATTTATCAGTTGTCTCTTTGAAGACCATGCCGGCATCATCTGGGCCGGTACGCATGCAAAAGGGCTTTTATATTATGACCCGCTCACCCGGCACTGGGGCAGTTTACAGAACGATCCGGCCGATACAAACAGCTTATCCATTAACGATATCAATGCCGTTTGTGAAGATAGTAAACACAATATCTGGATCGCTACCGAAGGAGGCGGATTGTGCAAACTGGATGCCAACCGTAAACAAATAAAACGTTTCACCACTCAAAACGGCATGCCGAGTAATTTTGTGTTCAAGATAGTGGAAGACAATTACCAGCAATTGTGGATAACCACATCGAAAGGGCTTGTGCGGCTCAACCCGGTTACGCAACAAATGACGTTGTACACAAAAGCCAACGGGTTGTTATACGATCAGTTCAACTATAACAGCGGATATAAGGACGCTTCAGGCAAATTGTATTTCGGTTCAATCAAAGGCATGATCTCTTTCAGGCCCGAAGACTTCGACAGCAGCAGGATCGTCCCTTCTGTATACATCACCGGTTTCCAGGTGCATAATAAAGAACTGTTGATCGAAAAAGATAATTCGCCGTTAAAGCAATCTATTTTATATACCACCAGCATAACCCTGCCGTATGATGAATCGTCGTTCAGCATCGACTTTGCCGCGTTAAGTTATACCAGTCCGGAAATAACGGAATACAAATACATGATGCAGGGGCTCGACAAGAACTGGATATACCTCTCAACCAATCGCAAAGTGTATTTTACCAACCTGGCGCCGGGACAATATACCTTTCGCATAATGGCCGCTACCACTGGGCGCTGGAGCAAAGAGAAAGTTTTGCAGATCAACATTACCCCACCGTTCTGGAATACCTGGTGGGCGCGGCTGTTCTACGCGGCTGTGGTTATCGGCCTGGTATACCTCATCATTCAGCATTATCACAAACGCTCGCAGGAGAAAAAAGAAAAAGAGATCTATGAAGCCAAATTTGAATTCTTTACCAACGTGGCGCATGAAATAAGAACGCCGCTTACGCTCATAAAGGGGCCGGTGGAAAACCTGATGGAAAAAATTCCTGAGCTGCCCGATATAAAAGAGGATGTGAACATGATGGAAAGAAATACCAACCGGCTGATGACGCTGATCACCCAGATCCTCGACTTTCGCCAAACGGAGGCAAAGGGGTTCAGTCTTGATTTTACAAGAGTGGATATTACCGACCTGTTGCAGGACGTGTATTCGAACTTTCAACCGCTGGCGAAAAAACGGAACCTGCAATACAACCTGATACTGCCCGATGCACCGGTGGTGGCCCTTGTTGATGAGGACGCATTAAATAAAATACTCAGCAATCTGTTCAGCAATGCGGTAAAATATGCCGATAGCCAGATAACGGCGCAATTGTACCCGGTGCAAAAGGATGATGCGCAATTTATTTTTGAAATATCGAACGATGGCGTACAAATACCGGCCGCTATGCGCGAGCAGATCTTTGAACCATTTTATCGTATAAAAGAGAATATAAGACAAAAAGGAACCGGTATCGGCCTTACCCTGGCGCGTTCGCTGACGCTGCTGCACCAGGGTCAGTTGTATGTAAAAGAAGATACCATTGTGCTAAACACTTTTATACTTAAATTACCTCTGCAACCGCCAGCTAAAAAGAAATAAACCTGATGAACCCTTTACCACTTATACTGCTTGTTGATGATGAAGAAGAGATCCTCGAATTCCTGGAGCGGATCTTACAACATAAATATGCCGTACTTAAAACAAATAACGGCGGGGAGGCCCTGCATGCGCTGGGCGCCAATGCCGTGTCACTGATCATCAGTGATGTAATGATGCCGGAGATGGATGGGTTTGAACTGTGCTCGCTGATAAAATCGAACGTTGAATATTCCCATACGCCGGTAATATTACTAACGGCAAAGAACACCATTCAATCGAAGGTGCAGGGCCTTGAGCTGGGCGCTGACGCATATATAGAAAAACCTTTCTCAAAAGAACATTTACTGGCACAGATCGCCAGTTTGCTCACCAACCGCAATATGATCCGCGAATATTTTGCCAGCACACCGCTGGTACATATCAATAGTATTGCACATACAAAAGCCGATGAAAGTTTCCTGGCATCCCTGCATGAAACAATCATTGAGCATATTGAAGAAGTGGAACTGGATGTGGAGCAACTGGCGCGTCATATGAATATGAGCCGGGTTACCCTCTACCGGAAAATAAAAGCCATTTCCGATCTTACTCCTATCGAGCTTATCAACATTACGCGTTTAAAGAAAGCCGCCGAACTGCTGGCATCGGGTGACTACAAAATGTATGAGATCGCCGCCATGACGGGTTTTAGCTCACAAAGCAATTTCGCGCGTAACTTTCATAAACAGTTTGGGGTTACGCCTACTGATTATGCCATTCAGAAAAATAAGGAGCACTAATGATTAAGTGATATAATAAGGATATCTGAAACAGAAGTAGGAAGTCCCCGTAATTTAGAGATCTCTTTCATCCTACTGCTTACCTCTTACTTCGCCTTCCTGTTTCACCTCAAACACATGTCTCCCTGAAAGTAATTGCTCAGTCCTTGTACCCAACACCAACGTGGCCGTAGAATTCGGTGGTACAATCGCCGTATAAACAATCTTCCTTCCCACCCGCTTCCAAGAAGAAACGATAGTGCCATACGGAGAACGATGGGTTACTTCCGCATGGTTCAGCCCGGTTACAAAATACGGTTGTAATAAAATATGTTTAAACCCGGGTTGATCGGGATCTGGTTTTATGCCGCCAAATGATTTGTAGAACCAGGCGCCCACTTCACCAAACATAATATGATTGAGCGAAATATCGCTCTTGGCATCGATGGGCCAGTTCTCATATAAGGTAGTAGCCCCATTTACGATCCACCAACCCCAGGAAGGCAGCGTTTCCTGTGCTGCAACAGTATACGCCAGATCGGCATACCCATTTTCACTCAACGCATTCAGAATGGCTTTGGTGCCTAATAATCCTACATCGAGATGATTGTGGTCGGCCTGTACACGTTTCGCAAGATTGGCGGCTACTTTCTCTCGTAAGGAATCGGGCACAACGCCCCAGCAAAGCGGCACGCTTAATTCGGTTTGTACGCCATTGCCATAGATGCCGGTAGCGGCATTGAGATATTTACTGTTGATGGCATTCCTGATCTTTGTGGCAAGAGCGGTATACTTTTCAGCATCCTGCGCACGGCCGAGCAAATGCGCCGCTTTGGCGAGAATGTTTGCATCAACATAATAATACACCGAAGAAGTGAGCTCAACCGGCGTTTTTGATTTTACCGGCACCCAGTCGCCCAGCCCCCAGGTGGTTAAACCGGTTGTGTATTGCCGGTCGATATTATCAACGTACAGTTTGATGTTATTATAACACCGGGAAAGCAGGGTGGTATCGCCATAGAATAAATAAATATTCCAGGGAATGATGGCGATGGTGCTTGTCCAGTCGGGCCCGTTACCCCATTCATAGCCCCAGCCGCCTGTAGGGATGATAGAAGGCAATACGCCATTGCTGCGTTGCTCATCCTGGTGATCGGCCAGCCATTTTTCATAAATAGTAATGGCGTCAAAACCGTACAAACCCGTTTCGCTGGCAATGTGGGCATCGCCCGTCCAGCCGTTCTTTTCGCGTTGCGGACAATCGGTTGGATAACCGAATAAGTTCGACAGGTAAGAATTATTGGTGGCCTGCCATATTTTATTGATGGTGGGGTTTGAAGTTGTGACTGTGCCTACCGGCGGCACATCGCTGTGCAGGAAATAACCGGTCAGGTTGTTTTTGCTCAATGCAACCGGTGCACTACTGGTGACCTCGATATACTGAAACCCTTTGTAGTTGAAGCGCGGCGTAAAACTTTCTTCCCCTTTTCCGTTAGTGATAAAAATATCCGTAGCAAACGGATCATCGGTACCCACAGGCCGGTAATGCACATCGATGTTCGATTGATCTGCATGCCCGTTCGGCAATAACCGCTCGGCATGTTTTAACCCGATAACCGTGCCGGCAGGGGCTTGTAATGTTATTTGGCTCACGCCCGAAATATTGCGGCCAAGGTCAAACACATAGTTTGTATCGTTAAATACCCGAACCGCTTTTGCGGGAATGGTTTCTACCGCACGAATGGGTTGCAGTACCTGCGCTACGATATTCGATGAAGGCGCTGCGCGGGATGCTACGGGCTTCCATTCAGCATCATCGAACCCAGGTGTGTTCCAGCCGGTTTGCTCCAGCCGTGCATCATAATGTTCACCGGTGTAAATACTGTTGAAGATGATGGGGCTTAATGAGGTCTTCCAGCCCTTAGCGGTACTGATGGTTTCAACACTGCCATCTTCATAAGTGATGCGTACGTCCATACAAAAAGCCGGGCGGTTTCGCCATGGCGCTTTATGAAAATCCCATACCGCGGTTGACTGGTGATTGTACCAGCCATTGCCCAGCAATACGCCGATGGCGTTTTTTCCGCTTCTTATTTGTGGAGTAACATCATGTGTAAGATAAAGGGTTCGACGGTCGAACCGCGTATACATGGGATCGAGGCGATGGTTCCCGATCTTCGATCCATTGAAATATAATTCATACAAACCGGCCACTGCAATATAAGCGCGGGCCGTTTTGATCTTCTTTTTGATCGTAAACGCCTTTCTGAAATACGGCGCCGGTTTTACGGTTACGTCGCAGCTGTCGCTGATCCAGGCGCCCTGCCAGTTACCCATGTCCATCATACCCGTTTCAAAACTATTTACGGTTGAAGACGGCGACGGCCGTTTGTTATGGTCCCACACTTTTACCGTATAATAGTATTTAGTAAAAGGTTGCAGCGGCTTTCCCTGGTAGGGCACCAGTTGTGATGCGCTGGTCACCTTTCCGGTTTGCCAGGAATTACCTGCGCCCCTGCTCACAGCCTGTGAATCTGTACCCACTATGAGTTGATACGCGGTTTGCGCCGCGCCTTTGCGGGCGTCTTTCAATTTCCATACCAAACGCGGATGCATTGCATCGATGCCTAATGGGTTTTTCAGGTATTCGCATTGCAGGTCAACCGGTAAACAAACCGGCTGGGCAACCGAAATCATGGCAGGCAGCAGCATCAGAAAAGTGAGCCGGTAAGCAAGAGTAGTCATTATTGGCAACGTAGTTTAAAGCGAAAAGTAAAGATTTAGCAGGGAACCTCAATGTGATAATTTGATAATTCGATAATATGATCATGTAATACAGATCCTGAGATTGCAATTTTATGCGTTATGTTGTTTTTACTATTATTAGATAAAATCCTATACGTATAACCTGTAGCAACAACAACATTCTTTTTGTGTAAATCTTTAGTTCACATTTTGTTCCGGTTGGCACTATTTTAAGTTATAACCTTTTTATTCATTAAACGACTATCCATGAGAAGAATCTTTTCCTTTTCGCTGTTCGTTTCCCTTGTATTTGCATTGGGTTGTAGCCGGGAAATGTCGCAGCAGCCGCCTGCTAACGATGATGCCAGTGAACTGCTCACAACAGAAGTAGTCGCCAGTGAAGAAGCGACTGCTAAAGAAATGATCATTTGCGATCAGAAAAATGCCCGCATTGTAATGGTTGATGTGGCCAATGGCAATAAGATCACCTGGGAGTGGAAGCCTACCGCCTCTTATGCCATGATCCGCTCCGGCGCGCGGGGCTGGTTCAGCAATCTTAGCGAAGCCAAACCTGTGTACAGCGGCAAATACATTCTGGCCACCGCCTCGGGCGGCGGTGTGGCTATTATCAATGTATCAACCAAAAAAGCCATCTGGTACGATTATGCCGGCGGGAATACGCATTCTGCCGAATTGTTGCCGAATGGTAATGTAGTAACAGCTTCTTCAACAGGCGGTTACTTATTGATCTTTACCGTTGATTCATACATCAATGATGATAGCAAACAGGGCGGTAAGGTAATGTTTGAAGATGTGCACAATGTAGTGTGGGATCGCACCAATAAACTGTTGTGGGCTGCCGGAAAAGATAAACTGAAAGCCTATAGCTACAATAACAGTTGCGGTAGCCCGGCGCTCACATTGAAGAAAACCTATACCATGCCCCAGGGTAATGCGCATGATCTGTTTCCGGTGCATGGCAGTTCTACCGATCTGTGGCTATCGAACAGTAATCATGTATATAAGGTCAATGTAAATACCGGTGTGTTTACGTTAATTAAGAATTCAGCGGGCGCCAATATCACGAAAGTAAAATCTATCAGCAGCGGGCCGGCTGGTTATACTACCATCATCGACGCAGCCAATGGCAAAGGTGGCGAAACCTGGCGTACAGATGTGATCACCGACCTGAACGGGGCCACCGTTTTCAAAAATACCAGCTTTGGCATGTATAAAGCCAGGTGGAAACTGGTTAATTCGTTCAGTTACCCGGCGGGTGATTCGTTTCATGAATGCACGCATTAATTTGAAATAATGCAAAAAAAGCGACCACGCCTGTAACGTAATCGCTTTTTATCAATAAGGGCGCCGGTTACTTTGCAACTGGCGCCTTGCTATTTTCAGGGTTGTCCTGTTTGTTGATGATTTTCTCCAAAGCCTCGAAACGCTGGTTCATCACTTCCAGTTGCTTTTTCAGTTGTTCATTTTCCTGTTGTAACAGGGCGGTTCTTTTTTCCAGCGCCTGTATGGCAACCATGTTCACGCCATCGATATCTACGGTGTTGATGGTAGTATCGTTGCCCACGCCATCGAGATGAAAGGCGGCATAAAAATCCTGCGCCATGGGGCCAATATGCCGTTGATCGGCAGACTGGCTTTTGTAATTCCAAGAGGTTACAGGAAGGGCAGCTACTTTTATAAGCACTTCTTCTTTATTGAGCTCTTTAAAGTTTTCTTTTTTGCGTTTGTCGCTTAAGGAAGACCATGCACCTCCGCCCGGGTACACTTCTACGCCGCCAGAAAGATTCATGGAGGTAAAGAAGCGAAAACCATTTACAAACCGCATGGTCATTTGGTTACTCGCGGTGCTGTATACACTGTCGCTGGTGAATTGCGCACTGGCATCGCCGATAACACAGGCGCCCTGGTGAATGGCGCGGGCATTCTTACCCATAGCCAAAGAATATCGTCCCGCGGCGCGGTTTTGTAACCCAATGGCAGTGGCAAAATCTCCGACTGCAATACTGGGGCCGATCACAGTGGAATATAAACCGAGGGCAATGGCTGAACCTCCCAGAGCAACAGACTCATCTCCTCCGGCCTGTGAGTTGCTGCCCAGGGCAGTAGCACCTGTTCCATTAGCAATACCGTTCATAGCAAAAGATCGCTCCCCTGACGCTGTAGCATTCATGCCTAATACGATTGACGAATTACCGCTGGCGGTATTACTATTGCCCATGGCAAAAGAATTCTCACCGCTTGCCCGCGTATTGTATCCTGCAGCAAATGAGTATTTACCTACATTGGCCATATCCCAATAGGTGCTTCCAAAACCTCCTACATATCCTGCACGGAAAGCAGCTTTATCAGTGTACCACATCATCCGGCGCCCTGCGCCACTTACGGGCGGGGCTGTTGGCGTGGCAGGCACATCGTTTGGTGCAGAAAATAATACACTGCTGTCTACAACATGTAAACGGGCAAGCGGCGTATTGGTTCCAATACCCACCTGGCCATTTACCAAAGAAGCCATACATATTGCGGATAAAATAAGATATATTCTCATATTGTACTGTTTCATTGAGTTCAAAAAAAGATGTCTGGCACAAGTGCATTACTTGCCTAAATGAAGACTCCTGTTTGTTTATTGTATACTTACTTTCAACACGCGGTTAAACCCTTTACCGGAGGTGACCCTGAGAAAATATTCACCCTTCGGCGGCATGGCCCTTATTTGCAGCGGATAGTTGCTTTGGCCGGGTTGCAGCTGAATATCTTCGGAATAAACCAAAGCGCCCTGTGCTGTGAACAGCATCACGTGCAGCGGTTCGTAGCCTGCAGATCGCAAACGCAGGCTGAGCGCCTGGGTAGCCGGGTTAGGGTAGGCCGTAACATCCATATTGTTACCGGCGCCTGACCATACCGTTCTGATACCGAGGTCTTTTTTATCTCCGTTGAGGTCGTATTGCAACAGGCGGTAGTAATTATAACCTGTGGCAGGATGATTATCATATGCCGTATACTGCCAGCCGGTAGCAACATTGGCGGCTTTTACAGCGGTAAGATGTGAAAAGTTCAGGCCGTCCTCAGATCGCTCCACCTCGAAACGGTCTACATCCTGCTCCAGGGAAGTTTGCCATTCAAGCTTAACTTTACCAGCCGCTTCCTTTGCATTGTAAAACCGCAAAACGATGGGTAATGTCACACTGCTGCCGGTAGCAGTGATCTTTAGAATGGGGGGCGTGGCGAGTGTTTCCGTGATATAATTGCCGTCAGCATCGACAGCACTGCCGGTGGTGGTTATCCATACTCCATCGGAAGCGCGCTTGTAAGCGAAAGCCAGTACCGGCTCTGTATTCCCATTCAGTTCGCTCTCTGCATAATACAGGCCCATTGCTCCGGTAAAGGAAAATGGCTGACTGAAAGAATATACCCGCAGGATGCTATTGCCTCCTGTGCCGGCTACCGGTATAGCCGTATGCGTTATACTCAGATTCGATATGGTGAGATCTGCTGAAGGTTGTAATACGAGGCTGTCGACTGAAACGGTAGTAGCGCTTTTAATAAACATGCCGGTTGGGCCAACGGTTAGCTGCGCATGCACTACATTACTTCCACACAGCCATGAAATAACCAGCATAAAGCCTGGAACAACAGGATTGAAACGGGTGAACATAGATTGGGTAAGCAGTCTTTCTTTTACGGATAAAGGATAGAGGTAATCTGATAACACTCATAACATACATGCATTAATGTTATACTATGTTATGCAATGAATTAACGGTTTCAGTGGCACGAAATTAATAGGCGTATACCAGGAAAGCAAAAAAATCCCTCCTGTTTACGGTAAAGAAACAGAAGGGGCTGCTATAAATACAAATACAGTATTTTACATATATAAATAACCTGTCTATTTTGCCGTCATACTGTTAACGCAACAACGCCGGTTTCTCTTTATACGTTTTCCACAGGAATTCGCCGAACAACGTATTCGCCCAGGCGAACCATTTACGGCTGAATTTTTTGGGATCGTCTTTATGAAATGCTTCGTGCATAAAACCTGTATCGGCATGTGTTTTTTGCAACAGTTGAATACAACTTCTGATCTCTGCATCGCTGCTGCTGGTAAGCCCGCGCATGATGATGGCCATGGGCCAGATCATATCATAACCTACGTGCGGCCCGCCAATACCTTCACCGGCTGTTCCTTTAAAGAAGAACGGGTTCTCGGCCGACAATACCAGTTTGCGTGTATTTTGATAAATTGGGTCTGTTGCTTTTACCGAACCAAGATAAGGCATTGCGAGCAGACTGGGCACATTGGCATCATCCATCAAGTTATAACTGCCAAAGCCGTTCACTTCATACGCATATACTTTACCAAAGGTCTTATGCGCTACAATGGCGTGTTGCTGTAATGCTTTTTCTACTTCAGCAGCCAGTGCGGTCAGTTGTGCGGCAGTGGCTGTATCCTTTGCAATAGCTGTGAGCATTTCAGCGGCCTGACGCAAACTCACTACTGCAAAGAAGTTTGAAGGAATGAGGAATGAATACACCGTTGCATCATCGCTTGGACGGAAAGCAGAGCAGATCAGTCCAACCGGTTTTACCGGATATCCATAACCGTTCATTGGCAATGTATCGGTTGCAAATGGTGTGGTACGCTGAAATTTGTATGGGCCATGGCCGTTCTTGCGTTGCTGTTCGCGGAAGGTGGTGTAGGTAGCTTTGATGGCCTGCTGCCATTGCGCATCGAAAGGCGACGTATCGCCGGTGAGTTTCCAGTAACGGTAAGCAAGGCGGATGGGGTAACACAATGAGTCGATCTCCCATTTGCGCTCATGCACACCAGGTTTCATTTCAGTATGGTCTTTTTCCCATTCGCTTTTTTTCTGCGGATCGTTAAAGAAGGCATTGGCATAGGGGTCTTTCAGAATGCAGGCCGTTTGTTTATTGATAACACCGGCAACCAGTTGTTGCAGGGGTTTATCCTGCGACATAAACGCCAGATAGGGCCAAACCTGTGCACTGCTGTCGCGCAGCCACATGGCATCTATATCACCGGTGATCACATACGTATCGGGGCGGCCGTTCTGCGTTGTATGAAATACAGTGGTATCGAGTGTATTGGGAAAACAATTCTCAAACAACCAGGCCAGTTCGGGTTGCTTTACGTTTGACTGAAATTCTTTGATGGCTTTTTCTACTGCTTCGCTGGTAAAATTCCTTTTATCGGCCGGGGTGCGAACCACCGGGAACTGAAGCGTATTGTTTGTTGCAGAAATGCCACGCATGTTAGTAAGTAACAAGCCGACTCCTGCCAGGGTCGTCTGCTGTATAAAGTTCCGCCTTTTCATTCTAGCAAGTTTAATATGAATTGTAAAGCTACTTGTTTAGCTAATAATAAATACCGGGTGTATATTTTTGAAAAAACCTTAATTCAACATTCAAAGTTTTAACTGCGCCAGCGCTTCGAGTAACATAATTCCGCTGAGTTGAATTGAGCAATCCATTTTATCCGTTGCAGGTGGTGTTACCCAGTTTGTGCCGATCAGATAAACCGGGCGCAGAATAGCTTTCGACACCACGCTTTCGCCGTTGGCTTTAAGATAGCTGGCGTATAGCGATCTTGTATCCGCTTTAAGCCCGCCATCGCGTAGCAGTTGGGTAAGATAGCGGATAAAAATGCCTTTGAACAAACCGCCGTCTCCGCTGTTCTCGCCTTTTAAGATCCCATTGGGCGAGAACCTGTTCCTGTCAGTGACTACGTAACTGGCGGTGCGCACAGCATCTGATAAATATTGAGCGTCGCGGGTTATAGTGTAGAGCTCTATACCGCTGCCTACCCATGTTCCCTGGTTATAGGTATAGGTTGCGCTTTCTTTTTTATTGCCAACGCCATCCCATACCACGCCGCGGGAGGAATCGATAAGGTTGGCCTTTTGCCATTGGTATATCTTCTTTGCCCAGTTGAGATCATCTTTATTTTTATTAAGCCGGTATAACCGTGCAGCAATAATGATGGCGGGCCCGTTTGAACAGGCGTTCTTCGAATTCGGGTGATCTTTAGCCCACATCACGCCACCGCCATGCACATCGGTCCAGCCGGTTTTTATCATATCCCATAAGGTTTGGGCAAGGTCTTTGTACTTTTTGTCTTTAGTGGCGTCATAGGCGCGGATGCAGGCCATGGCCAGCCACTCCATATCGTCGTAGAAATTATTTTCCCATTTGTCGCCATTCTTTTTGTGCATGCCGGTGAGCAGGTCGTCCATGCGTTGTTTATATGCAGCATCTTTTGTGCGGATATAACCATCTACCAGTACATCGAAGGCATGGGCGTTCCACCAGTAGTCGAAGGCGTTATTCTTTTCATTATCGTGTTTGTAATATTTCTCATCTGCCGACCAGTATTGTGTGGTAAGCGCCAGTTGTGCGCTATCGGCTGCTTTCGACCAGTTGTATTGTGCCCTCAGCGCTGTGCAGTTGCACAGGATGATAATAAGTGTGAGTTTCAGGTAGCGATCCATTGGCAGGTATTTATGGATCGAAGATCGGTGTTTAGCAAAGACCAGGCTAAAGGTTAAAGGCTTAAAGCAAATACAGGAGTACCATCGGCTTTTGCCTTTCGGCTCCGGGCTTTCGGC
>CBIHPC010000026.1:0-51749 GCA_966211305.1 uncultured Niastella sp. | reverse complement strand
GCCGTGGCCGGTGATGTTGCAAAAGCCATTCAAATGGCCTTGCATACGCTATCAGGGTAAATAAAGCCAGCACGATGGCAACATAGAGCAAATACTTCTTTTTAAAATAGAACAGGGGAATCAGCCAGTAAGTGTTCAGGTAAAAGATAATAATATAGGTAAGGCAAAACACCCAGTATCCCGCCGAAAAAAGGATAGTGGTTATACCCTCATTACCGGCCTGGCCGCTCATGAAAAGCAGGGGCAGGGTCATAAAGGTCAACCCGGCAAATACATGTATAAAAACATCTGGTATCCTTGAATAAGGCATGCTGCAAAGAAATGAAGGGTAAATTACATATTCTTCATTGTATCGGCGGGGGAAGGGTTTGTATAGATGGGAAGTAAACACAAGTTAATAGGTTGACAGGTTGACAAGGGAAGAAGAATGATACCTGGAAATGATTACGGATTGGCGGAGTTGGAAGGCGAAGCCCTGATGGAGTTGAGGGCACACGGAATAGTTGATAACTTCGAGGACTGCCGATAAAAGACCAGATACCGGTTGTTGGATTGAAAAGCCACCTAACTAATTGAATTTGTTTGTTATACACAACCTCGCTGTTGGCGCTTTAACCCATCCTTTTTGCATTACCGGTTGCTGAAGCCAGGCCTTCATCCTCATTATTCTATAACGGTTCAACAAAATTTTATAAACCCCTTTCCGAAAAAACAGTATACTTTTACATCGGAATGAAAAAACTCCTCGTGTCCATATTAGCTGTCTTTTACCTAAGCACCTCAATAGGCGCAACGGTAAACCTGCATTATTGCATGGGCGAACTGGTAACCTGGGACCTTTCCATACAGGAAACACATACCTGCGGCAATTGCGGTATGGAAAAGGTGAAGAGTAAAAAGAATGGTTGCTGTGAGGATAAACACCAGCGGCTGCAGGTAGAAAAAGACCAGAAGGCAGAAAGCCGGTATCAGCCCGACGCGCCGGTTAGTGTTGCCGTTATTACCACATTTCCTTCTTTTGTAACGCCGGTTATCGCTTCTGTAACGGAAGCGTATCCTGTATCCAATGCGCCGCCGCGAAGTACGGTGCCCCTTCGTGTTCGTTATTGCATTTTCCGTATCTGATCTCCCGATTATACTACCCCGGCATTCTGTTGGGCAGATGGCATTATTTACACATATGCCTTCTTATATCTCCATTTAGTATTCAAACATAAAATTGTAGCATAAGAAAAGCGCTGTTGCCTTCAATAGGCTGCATTTTCGTATGTGCACGTTTTTAAATTGTTCATCATTTAAATTATTCAAATGAAAAAGTTATTCATTGGCGTACTGGCTGCCATTTCAATCATTGCATATTCCTGCGGCGATAACGCATCTACCACCAAAAAAGAAGAGCACACGCCTGAAGCCCATACTGCTTCTGAAGAAAATGCCGAAGTAAAAGTGGTAAAGGCAGGTTTTACGAATGTTGATGCTGCCGTGGCCGACCACATAAAAAAGATAACAGATAATTACCTGGTGATAAAAAACGCCCTCACCAACGCCAAACCAGCCGAAGCCGGCGATGCGGCAACTAAAATAACAGCAGCAATAAAAGGTTTCGATAAGTCACTGCTTTCGGCCGACCAGAAAAAAGTGTATGATCAGCAGGAAGAAAGCTTAAAAACCACTGCAGAACATATTGCCAAAAGCACCGGCGATCTCGAACACCAGCGCGAACAGTTTTCCACAATGAGCGAAAGCCTGTATACCCTGGTGAAAGCATTTGGCGGTGGCCGAACCCTTTACCACGATCATTGCCCAATGGCGAAAAATAATCAGGGCGCCATGTGGTTAAGCGAAATCAAAGAAATAAGAAATCCCTATTTCGGCGACAAGATGATGGAGTGCGGAAGCGTGGAGGAGGAAATTCAGTAGTTAATGTGCTAATGTGATAATATGCTAATGTGATAATGGGAATACAGAAGGTCAATAGGCAAACGTGAAACGGCAAACCTCAGCGCAGCCTCCTTCGGCAATGGGCAATGGGCTCGAAATTCGAGCGGCGCAAGGTCATAAACAAATCCAGATTTCGCGAGCCTTTTCACGTTTGCCGTTTTACGACAATGCCCATCGTGAACTATTCGCCATTTCACAATTCAATATAGCCACAACTTAAAACTATGATCTCATCACTAATCTCCTGGTCGCTAAAGAACCGCTACGTCGTGCTGGCAATGGCTGCGGCGTTGCTGGTATGGGGTTTCATCAACGTACAGAAAAATCCCATCGACGCCATTCCCGATCTCTCCGAAAACCAGGTGATCGTTTTTACTGAATGGATGGGCCGCGGTCCGCAGATCATCGAAGACCAGGTCACCTACCCGCTCGTGAGCAATTTGCAGGGTATACCCAAGGTGAAGAACGTTCGCGCCACCTCCATGTTCGGGATGAGTTTTGTGTATGTGATCTTCGACGACAATACCGACATCTACTGGGCGCGCACCCGCGTGCTGGAGCGCCTCAATTATGCACAGCGTTTATTGCCCGAAGGCGTTACGCCTACACTCGGGCCCGATGGCACCGGGGTGGGTCATGTTTTCTGGTATACGCTCGATGCCAGACAAATGGACCTCGGCGAGCAGCGGGCATTGCAGGACTGGTACATAAAACTGGCCCTGCAAACGGTGCCCGGCGTAGCGGAAGTGGCTTCCTTTGGCGGATTTGAAAAACAATACCAGCTCGTGCTCGATCCTGTTAAGCTGCAGTTTTATAACGTGTCGCTCATGGATGTAATGAACAAAGTGAAAGAAGCCAATAACGATGTGGGCGGGCGCAAATTTGAAATGAGCGATATGGCGTACATCATTCGCGGCCTTGGATATGTGAAGAACAAGGAAGACCTCGAAAGTATTGCTATCGGCAATTACAATGGCATTCCCGTTCGCGTGAAAGATATAGGCACGGTTCAAATGGGCGGCGATCTGCGGTTGGGCATTTTTGATGAGAATGGCCAGGGCGAAGTAGTAGGCGGCATTGTAGTAATGCGGTATGGCGAAAATGCCGATAAGGTGATCGCCGCGGTAAAAGAAAAAATGCAGGAAGTAGAGAAGGGGTTGCCTAATGGCGTAACCTTTAAAACCGGGTACGATCGCAGCGAACTGATCCAGGCTGCTATTGGTAACGTTAAAACAAAGCTCATAGAGGAAATGGCGGTTGTGTGTGTGATCGTGATCATCTTCCTGTTTCACTGGCGCAGCGCCCTGAGCATCATTGTTCAGATTCCCATCACCATTGCCGTGAGCTTTATATTATTAAATGCCATCGGGCTGTCATCGAATATCATGTCGCTAACCGGTATTGCGCTGGCAATAGGGGTTATTGTCGACAATGGAATAATTATGAGTGAGAACGCCTATCGCCACCTGGCCGAATACCAGCAGCAGCAAAGCGCAAAATCATGAAGTAATGACGAAACTATTTAACAAATTACGCGGAAAGGATAATTTCCGCATTCCCGAACTGGTAAGAATGCAGATCATTGAAAAGGCCTGCAAACAGGTATCGCGCGGCGTATTCTTTTCCACCATTATTATCATCACGTCGTTTTTACCGGTGTTCCTGTTAACGGGGCAGGAAGGAAAATTATTCCACCCGCTGGCCTTTACCAAAACCTTCATCATGGTAGTCGACGCCCTGCTGGTGGTTACGCTGGCGCCGGTCCTGATCTCCTTTTTTATGAAGGGGCGCTTCAGACCCGAAACCGCCAACCCGGTGAACAGGTTCCTCGAGCGCATATATGAACCGGTGATCCGCGCCTGTATAAAATGGCGCAAAACAACCATTGCGATAAATATAATTGCGCTGGCCATCAGCATTCCGCTGCTGATGAGTTTGGGCCGCGAGTTCATGCCCCCGCTCGATGAAGGCTCGCTGCTGTTCATGCCGGTTACATTACCCGATGTGTCGAACAGCGAAGTGAAACGTATACTGCAGGTGCAGGACAAGATCATCAAAACGGTTCCGGAAGTAAAGAATGTATTGGGGAAAGCTGGCCGCGCCAATACCGCTACCGACAATTCACCCATCAGCATGATCGAAACCATCATTCTGCTGAAACCGCAGGCCGAATGGCGGCCCGGAATTACAAAAAACGACATCATCAACGAACTGAATAATAAACTGCAGATACCGGGTGTTACCAATGGCTGGACGCAACCCATCATCAACCGCATCAACATGCTTTCAACCGGTATTCGTACCGATGTGGGCGTAAAAGTATATGGGCAGAACCTCGATACCATTTATGCTTTTGCACAAACCATCAAAAAACAACTGGAAGGTATGGATGGCGTAAAGGACCTGTATGTAGAGCCAATCACCGGTGGAAAATACATTGATATTCACATCAAACGCGATGAGATCAGCCGCTACGGGTTAAGTGTCGACGATGTGAACCGCGTAATTGAAATTGCGTTGGGCGGTATGAAGCTAACCACTACGGTTGAGGGCCGCCAGCGGTTCTCGGTAAATGCCCGCTTTGGCCAGGATTTTCGTAACAACCTCACAGCATTGAAAAGACTGCAGGTGCAAACGATGAATTATGGACCGGTGCCGCTGGAAGCGGTGGCTGATGTAACCATTGCAGAAGGCCCGCCGATGATCAATTCAGAAAATGCCATGTTGCGCGGTACGGTGTTGTTCAATGTACGTGAACGCGACCTCGGCAGTACGGTAAATGAAGCGCGTGAAAAGCTGAATGCCATGATCAGCAAACTGCCCAAAGGATATTATCTCGAATGGAGCGGTCAGTATGAGAACCTTATACGCAGTGAGCGCACGCTGAAAACGATCCTGCCGGTGGTATTGCTGATCATCTTCATCTCCATGTATTTCGCATTCCATTCGGCGCGCGAAGCATTTCTCAGCCTGATAACGATCCCGTTTGCATTGATCGGGGGCGCCTATATGATCTGGATCTGGGATGTAAATCTTTCCGTAGCCGTTGCAGTTGGGTTTATTGCGTTGTTCGGATTGGCAGTGGAAACGGGCATTGTGATGGTGATCTATTTGAACGATGCCATGCAGCAGCTGGTTGCTAAAAAAGGCAATTCAAGGGAAACCATCACCAACGAAGAATTGCGCGAGCAGGTAATTGCAGGCGCAGCCAAAAGGCTTCGTCCGAAAATAATGACGGTATGCGTATCGCTGTTTGCACTGGTGCCCATTTTATGGAGCCATGGCGTTGGCAGTGATGTTATGAAACCGATCGTATTGCCAATGGTAGGCGGCGTACTTACATCTGCCACGCACATTCTGCTGGTAACCCCGCTGATATTTTTGATGGCAAAAGAATATGAATTGCGCAGGCATGGTAAAATTGAAGTGCTGGAGGCGAAGCATTAGCGGCAAACGGCAAACCCCGACTTTATCGGGACAGGCTGTGAAACGTGAAAACTGATGTTATTTCACGGCTCGCCATTACCTGGCAGCATTCACTAACGATAAAATAGCATTATGTTCAAAAGATCAATAATAACCGCAATATTAGCTGGTACAGCAATGTCATTACAGGCCCAAACGCCAATGACATTGACCGACATTCTCACAACGGTTGAAAAAAACAACCCCGGGTTGAAGATGTACGAAGCGGAAGCCCGCGCATTCAAAGAAGCCGCCAAAGGCGCTTACAGCTGGATGCCGCCGGAAGCCGGCGCCGGTTTATTTATGACGCCTTATAATACGAAGGAAATAAAAGCAAACCCTGAAATGATGAGCAAGGGCATGGGCTCCTTCATGGTCTCTGCGCAACAAATGTTTCCCAACCGGAAAAAACAGGAAGCCGAAGCCGAATGGATGCGTTCTATGTCGACAGTGGAAACGGAAAAAAGAAAAGTAGCGCTCAATGAATTGCTGTACGCTGCAAAGAAAAGTTACTATGAATGGCTGGTATTGCAGAAAAAGCAAATGGTGCTCGATGAAGGCACCCGCATTCTCGATTTTATGATCAAAAGCGCCGAAATACGATATAAGAACGGCCTCGGAAAGATCAGCGCCTATTATAAGGCAAAAGCTGCCCTGGCCAATATCGAAAACATGAAGCTGATGCTCGATAACGATACACGCCAGAAGCGCATCATGCTGAACAGCCTCATGTATCGCAAGGTAGATCATGAATTCACAATCGATACGTTGTATACCTGGAAGGATTTTCCGGTTGCTATACTTGACTCGGCTTACCTGATTAGCCGCCGCAGCGACATCCGGGCTTTACAACGTAATATGGAAGTGAACAACCTGCAACGCAATGCCGAGCTGGCCAAATTGAAACCTGAGTTCGGTATAAAATACGATCACATGATAGGGCTGGCCGACCAGCCTTCCCAATTCTCCCTGATGGCAATGGTTAAACTGCCGTTGGCAAAATGGTCGTCTAAAATGAACAGGGCAAAGGCGGAGAGCCTGGTTTGGCAGAATGAATCGCTGAAAAGCCAGCAGCAGATGATATTGAACGAGGCTACCGGTATGGCCGGTGCTGCGAGAACTGAGCTCGAAACAAAAAAGAAACAGATGCGGTTATACGAAACCCAGATAGTTCCGGCGCTGCAAAAGAATTTTCAAACCATGCAGCTGGGTTATGAACAAAATACCGAGGAGTTGTTTGAACTGTTCGATGCCTGGGATGCATTGAATATGACCCGGCTCGAATACCTCGATCAGTTGAAAGCAGCCCTGTTGTTACAGGCAGAACTGGAAAAAATACTGGAGGTTAAATAATGAAAGTTTATGAGTAAGATACTTAAGATATTATGGGCAGGCGGGTGGCCAATAATCAAAAAGCAATTGACAACAGGTAATACTGAACGGTTGCGTGAACGAGCCGTTCAAACAGGGTCAATGAGTAATAAAACAATTGCCAATTGGTATTTGCTTATTGTATGTTTACTGGTGCCCGTTGTTTTCACGGCTTGCCGCGAAAATAAAAAGAACCAGCCCGAAACAAAAGCAAACGCACAGGACGCCTACACCTGCCCCATGCACCCGCAGATCGTTAAAGACAAACCGGGCAACTGCCCGGTGTGTGGAATGGACCTGGTAAAGAAAACAGCTGCAGGCGAAAAGGTGGAAGATATTACGCTGAACGATCTGCTGCGCCCTTCGAACCAGTATGTGCTTTCGGGTATCCCTACTGTACATATTCAGGAGCGGGATGAACCGGTTGAAATTACTACCTATGGCTTTATTACATACGATACCCGCCAGGCGGGCACGGTTTCTACCAACGTAGCAGGCCGCATTGAAAAGTTATATGTGAAATTCCGGTATCAGAAAGTGAACAAAGGACAAAAGATAATGGATCTCTACAGTCCCGAATTATTGACGGCGCAGCAAAACCTGTTGTTCCTGCTGCAACATGATGCCGGTAACCGGCCGCTTATTTCAGCCGCCCGCCAAAAACTCTTATTGCTGGGCATGAGCGATAAGCAATTGGATCAGGTTATAAAAAGCGGTAAACCGGCTTTTACCGTTTCCATCTACAGCGGCTACAGTGGTCATATTCATGAAAGCGGCGCGGCGGAGGCCATGCAGCAACAGGCGCAAACGGGGATGAAAGATGTTTCGCTCATCACCGAAGAGCTGCCGTTAAAGGAAGGCATGTATGTAACAAAAGGCCAGAACCTGTTTGTGATCTATGATCCATCAAAAGCCTGGGCCGTACTGAATATTTTTTCCGGACAGGCGGGTATGGTAAAAGTGGGCGATAAAGTGCGCATTTCGCCAGAGACTGCGCCCGACAAAGATTTCAGGGCCGACATAAGTTTTATGGAACCGTTTTACCGGCCCGAAAGTAAAACCGCAACCGTACGTGTGTATTTCAACAATCGCAATATGAACATACCCATCGGCAGCCAGGTAAAGGCGGTGATCTTCGCCGGCGCCCGCTCAGCCCGCTGGTTACCCGAAGAATCGGTGCTCACCCTTGGGCTCGATAAAGTAGTGTTTATAAAAAAAGATGACGCTTTTGTTGCGCATAAAATTGAAGCCGGTATCGTGAATAACCATCTTATACAGGTGTTGAACGGACTTACTGAAAAAGATGAAGTGGCGGCCAATGCCCAATACCTGGTAGATAGCGAGAGTTTTATAAAAGTGAAACAATAGGAAATTATGCTTCAGAATATTTTATACAATGGTACGGGCAGCAGGAGTTTTCTTCAACTTCCGTTGCGTCGCATGCCGGCTATAAATGTCGGCATCCCGGCCGCAGCTTCGGTGACATTTGTACGCCTTGTTATTTGTTCAGCTTTTTTTGCCATGCTGTTGTTATCAGCCTGCAAAAACAAAAAACCGGCTGAAACCGCCAAAAGCGATACATATTATACCTGTTCCATGCACCCGCAGATCATGCAGGATAAACCAGGTACCTGCCCTATTTGCCATATGGACCTGATACCGGTTAACAGATCGAACGAAGCAAAGGACGAGCTTATGCTCAGCGATGAACAGATCCTGCTGGGCAATATTCAAACCGATACCCTCGGCCGCGCCCTGGTGGGTGATAAAGTTGTGTTGACCGCCACCCTTAATTTCGATGAGATGAAGGTAAACACCGTAAGTGCACGCGTTATGGGCCGGATAGACAGGTTATATTTCAAAAACACCGGCGACTACATACATAAGGGCGATCATTTATTCGATCTCTACAGTGAAGAATTAAATACCGCCAAACAGGAATACCTCGCGGCGCTCGAACGGCAACAGGCATTGGGTAATTCAATAGTGGATTTTGAACAACTTATAGAAAGCGCAAAAAACAAGCTGAAGCTGTGGGGGGTAAGCGAATCGCAGATAGCGGCCCTGGCAAAAACAAAAAAGTTCTCACCCCTTACCGCGTTTTACAGCACGGCTTCCGGCTATATTACTGAACTGCCGGTGAAAGAAGGCCAGTATGTAATGGAAGGCGGCGTTATTGTAAAGCTGGCCGATCTGTCGACCCTGTGGGCCGAAGCACAGGTATATGCATCACAGTTGGCCTCAGTTGACTACAAAGGCGTAGCCACTGTACAGTTACCCGATATGCCGGGCAAAGAAATAAAGGGAAAGGTAACATTTGCCAACCCGGAGATCAGCAGCGATACCCGTATCAATTTATTACGCGTATCCATTCCCAATACCGGTAACCGGTTAAAACCCGGCATGCCGGCTTATGTAGTGCTGAAAAGCAGCGGCGGCAACGCCATGACGCTGCCTGTAGATGCCGTACTGCGCGACGGAACAATGGCCCTGGTTTGGGTACAAACAGCAAAGAATACGTATAAAAGGAAAATGGTTGAAACCGGGTTGGAGAGCGGCGATCGCATTGAAATAAAGTCGGGGTTACAAAACGGGGATGTGGTAGTAATCACCGGCGCTTACCTGCTTAACAGCGAATATGTTTTCAAAAAAGGCGGCGAAATGATGGAAGAACACAAACATTAATAATGTAGATCGGTATAGCTATATAATGACCAGGCAGTGACTTCGGGATTACCATTGCTGCCTGTATAGCAGTTTTAGGACTATTCATTAACCCTGGATAGTTGCGTTGTGATTTTGTTATTCACCTGTATAGCAATATTAAGGCTACACAGCCCGGCATCTGGCAGTCTGCTTCGTGCCTGAGCAAAGACAGCGCTTACCCATCTTCGCAAATCCTTCGCAAGTTCTTCGCAAATTTGCGAAGAAGCCTAAAAGGATTCTAAAAGAAGTCTAAAAGAAATTGCGAAGAAATCTGCCGCTTTTTATGCGCATTAACGGGTATAACTATCATTTTATCCCTTCAAAAACGCGACAAAACCGTCAAAAAGGCACTTAACTTGGTCTATGTTGGTCTAAGTTGGTGAACCGGGTTAGCCCTGTTCTTTACCGTCGTATGTTTGTGAAAGAAACAGGCCGGGCATACCGGTTGCGCAAGGTGGTTACATTTAGCTATCCAGGCTCTTTGACATGTTGAAATTACGCATCTGCATAAAAAAAGCGTCCCGATTTTGTCGGGACGCTTACTTAATTGTGCGTGACTTGACGGTTATCTTACTTTACTTTATTTACAGTAGTTTCTTCAACGTAAGTGTGGCTTCTGTTGATTGAATAAACTTCAGTGGTGCCATTCTTTTTAGATTTTACCACTACATTCAGGGCTGCATCACCGAAATCTTCAGTTTTCAACATGAACTTTTTAGAAAGACCAACACCTTTGAATTTTTCAGCGTACAATATGTTACCATACTCATCGCGGAAGGTTACAGTGTACTCATCTTCTACGGTTGATTTCAGGTTCAGTTCAAATACAGGTTGATTTTCTTTATTGCCGATGAACTTCAGTTCAGTTACATTTTTTGATGGGCCTTCTTCATTAGCCAGTGCTGTGTTAGAGAATGCGAAGGTTAAAGCGACTAAAGCGATAGCGATAAATCCAAAATTCCTCATTACCTTTTTCATAATTCGTATTTTATATATTTTTTTTAAATTCTGTTGATTGCTTATCTATGGAGTAACAATCGTGTAAGGCAGGCAATTCGTACGTCTTTTCGAAAGAGAGAGCAACTTTGCTTTGAGGTTCACCGGTTGGTGATTGTTGTTTGTTGCGTTTCGTAATGCAAACTTATGACACAAATGAAGGCGGCAAAAAACAACTCTATTTCGTTTATAGGATGGTTAAGCATAGTATGAAATGTTAAAACGACCGTCTGGCGCGGGTTGTAGAGAAAATAATGCATGATGCCCAACCCGTTTTCAGGTTATTCAAAATGGCATCAGTTAATGATTCATTAACATTAAAACCGCCTGCGAAACCATTTTCAGCCATTTCAGTGCTTTGATTGGGCATGGGTTATTAAAAGTGGCTCGCGTTAAGCATCCTCATTACGAATCGTGATGCTTCTGCACCCTTTACCGGATTGGTTTTTGATATTTTTTTGCATCTTTCACTCAATCAATTGAATATACTTTAAATTGACCGCTAACGATTGTTAGCTTTTATAACAAATATGGTTATCTTTGATATCACTAAAAAAGTTTCTCATGTCGGTTCAGGAGTTGGAAAAGATCTTTTTGTCAAAAATTGAACAGGAAATTAAGATTGAGCCAAAGGATTGGATGCCAGATGCTTATCGCAAAACGCTGATACGGCAGATCTCCCAGCATGCGCATAGTGAGATCGTTGGTATGCTGCCCGAAGGCAACTGGATCAGCCGCGCGCCCAGCCTTAAACGCAAGGCCATTTTGCTGGCCAAGGTGCAGGATGAGGCCGGTCATGGCCTGTACCTGTATTCCGCAGCCGAAACATTAGGCACCACCCGTGAACAAACGATCCTCGATCTGCATAGCGGGAAAGCCAAGTATTCTTCCATCTTTAACTATCCCACATTAACCTGGGCCGATATAGGCGCCATTGGCTGGCTCGTTGACGGCGCCGCCATCCTGAACCAGGTGATGTTGTGCCGTACTTCATACGGTCCGTACGCGCGGGCCATGGTGCGCATATGCAAAGAAGAAAGTTTTCACCAGCGCCAGGGGTTCGACATACTTATGGTCCTTTCAAAAGGCAGCCCTGAACAACGTGAAATGTGCCAGGATGCTATCAACCGCTGGTGGTGGCCTTCATTGATGATGTTTGGCCCGCATGATGGCGAATCAACGCATAGCGAGCAAAGCACCCTATGGAAAATAAAACGCATGAGCAATGATGAGCTGCGCCAGAAGTTTGTTGATATGATCGCTGAGCAGGTAAAAGTGTTGAACATGACATTGCCCGATGACAAACTTAAATGGAATGAAGCAACCAAACACTACGATTTTGGTGAAATAAACTGGACGGAGTTCTGGAATGTGGTTAAAGGCAATGGCCCCTGCAATAAACAACGGCTCGATGCGCGGCGCAAAGCATGGGACGAAGGCGCCTGGGTGCGCGAAGCCGCCAGTGCGCATGCCGCCAAACGCAAAATGCGCGAAGAAAAAAAGATCGCATAATAAATTCTAAAAACGATTGTAATGAATATACGGCTCACAAAATATTATTACGGTGACATACCTGAGGATAAAGGTGGGGGGTTAAAAAATATTCAACGTAAAACCGGAAGTGAAGAACAGGCTGGCGGTGGCGCCGACTGGCCGCTGTGGGAAGTTTTTATTCGCAGCAAACAGGGCATCGATCACAAACATGTGGGCAGCCTGCATGCCGCCGATGCAAAAATGGCCATTGAAAATGCCCGCGATGTATATACGCGCCGGATGGAAGGTGTAAGCATTTGGGTGGTGGAAAGTAAATACATACATGCCAGCAACCCCGATGAAGCCGCATCGTTGTACGAACCAGCCAATGATAAAGTGTACCGGCATCCTACTTTTTACGACCTGCCCGATGAGTTGACGCATATGTAGGGGGAATTGGTAATTTGGAATTAGTTAATTGGGACATTGGACTGCAGGCATATGAACCAATATAAAGGATACAGGGAATTGGAGTGTTATAAACAGGGGCGTTTGCTTCGAATATTTATTGCGGAATTGGTAAAATCAATAACATTTGATGAAAAATATATTTCAGGTGAAGAATTAAATGCGGACGAAGAAAAGTGTGAATCGGTTTTTAGATTAATTAATGGATATATTTCTTATTTGGATAAAGTAAAACAACAGGGCAAGGGCAGTTTACCCGATTCCCAATCCCTTAGTTCCTAATTCCTTTAAAAATGACAAACGAAATATTATATAACTACACCCTCCACCTGGCCGACAATGCCCTTATTCTGGCGCAACGCAACAGCGAGTGGTGCGGGCATGGGCCAGTTCTTGAACAGGATATTGCCATAACAAATATTTCATTGGATCTTATTGGCCAGGCGAGAAGTTTGTACCAATATGCTGCTAAGTTAAAGAATGGTATGGGAGCAAAGGAAACCGCTACCGAAGACACGCTGGCCTATCTGCGTGATGGCCGCGCATATAAAAACTGCTTACTGGTTGAACAACCCAATGGCGATTGGGCGCAAACCATTCTGCGGCAGTTCTTTTTCAGCACATATCAATTCTTTTTATACCAACGCTTACAACAATCGGCCGACAGCACCCTGGCAGCCATTGCAGAAAAGTCATTGAAAGAAGTGACCTATCATGTGCGCTGGAGCAGTGAATGGGTAATACGCCTTGGCGATGGTACTGAAGAAAGCCGCAACCGTTTGTTGAACGCGCTTGATGACTTATGGCCATTCACCGGTGAAATGTTTATACCTGCCGGTTATGAAACCGATGCTGTTAACCTGGGATCCGGTGCAGATGTAAAAGCCATAAAACCGCTGTGGGAGCAACGCGTGAACGAGATCTTTGCAGAAGCAACCCTTTCCTCCCCAATAACAGGCAGTGAAGGCGTGTGGATGCAGAGCGGTGGCAAAGATGGCGTGCATACCGAACAGTTGGGTTTTATACTGGCAGAAATGCAATCGATGCAACGTACGTTCCCGGGATGTGAGTGGTAAAGTCAATCGGCAATCGGCTCCCGTTTCGAGCGGCGCAAGGTTGTAATAAAATCTGAATAATCGCGAGCTATTCACCATTGACCAAATAAAGACATGCATTCAACAGAACACATATCAACACAAAATATCTGGTCAATACTCGAGGCGGTATGCGACCCCGAGGTGCCTGTGTTATCTGTAATTGATCTCGGAATAATAAGAGATGTAAAAATAACCCGGGCCAATGATGAAGACCAGATAGAAGTGGTGATTACGCCAACGTATTCCGGTTGTCCGGCCATGGATGTAATACGAATGAACATCAGGATGGTATTACTGGAGCATGGGTATAAGAACGTTCAAATAACCACCATTCTGTCACCCGCGTGGACAACCGACTGGATGACCCAGGCCGGCAAGGAAAAATTAAAGGCTTATGGCATTGCTCCGCCCAACCCCAAACAACAGGTTTGCCATACGCAGTTATTTGCAGAAGATGAAGCGGTGCAGTGCCCGCATTGTAATTCATACAATACCCGCCGCATCAGTGAATTTGGTTCAACCGCCTGTAAATCGTTGTTCCAGTGTAACGACTGCCAGGAACCGTTCGACTATTTTAAATGCCATTAATGCTGGTATAGATTGTACTGCTTAAACAAAGAATTATATGTCATCTGTTCTTTTTACTATTGAAGAAGGAATTGCCATTATTACGTTGAACCGACCCGATAAATTGAATTCTTTTAACCGCGAAATGGCGTTGTTACTGCAGAAAAAGCTCGATGAGTGCATCGACAGGGCAGTTCGCTGTGTGTACATTACCGGCGCGGGCAAAGGGTTTTGTGCCGGGCAGGACCTTGCCGAAGTAGTTGACCCCGAAGGCCCCGGTATGCGGCGGATCCTGAGCGAACACTACAATCCCATCATTACCCGCATCCGCAATTTGCAAAAACCTGTGGTAGCCGCGGTGAACGGCGTGGCTGCCGGCGCAGGCGCCAACATAGCACTGGCTTGCGATATTGTGGTGGCAGCGCAATCGGCATCGTTTATACAGGCATTTTCAAAGATTGGCCTGGTACCCGATAGCGGCGGTACGTTTATGCTGCCCCGGTTGATCGGCTGGCAAAAAGCCAGCGCAATCATGATGCTGGGCGATAAAATTCCAGCCGCCCAGGCCGAGCAAATGGGCATGATATATAAAGTAATTCCCGATGAAAGTTTTTCGGAAGAAAGCAAAAAGATAGCCCTTACCTTATCTCAATTACCCACCAAAGGACTGGCCTATACTAAACATGTGCTCAGTAAAAGCATGACCAATAGCCTCGAGCAACAGCTGATGCTCGAAGATGAGTACCAGCAACGCGCTGCAAACACTTCCGATTTCAAAGAGGGTATTCAATCGTTCCTCGAAAAGCGGGCGCCCGGGTTCAAGGGTGAGTAATGTTTGCAGGTAGTTAAGTGTTGGCCAGGTGTGCCGCATTTACCTATTGCGCTGAAGTAAATATGGCACACCTGCAAAGAACTTGTTTAAACATTGCATTATGTCGGAAAGTAAAACAAGGACCACCGCCATCATCGATGCCATGATGGATAAGGACTATTTCAGCCAGTGGCTCGGCATAGAGCGGCTGGAAGAACGGGATGGTTTCTGCAAATTAAAAATGACAATACGGGCTGAAATGTGCAACGGGTTTGAAATTGCGCACGGCGGCATCAGTTATTCGATTGCCGATAGCGCGCTTGCCTTTGCATCTAACAGTCATGGCCGGCAGGCCGTTTCAGTGGAGACATCTATTTCGCATATTAAACCGCTTAAAACAGGCGATATCATAATAGCTACAGCAGAAGAAAAAAGCCGCAGTAATAAGATTGCTATCTATGAAGTGCGGGTTGAAAAAGAGAATGGTGAACTGGCGGCGCTTTTCAAAGGCACAGTCTTCAGGAAAGAAACCGAATGGAACGTTTGAGGTCCCATTCGGTTTTCAGCAATTAATGATTAACCAGTTTTAAAGCGCCATCGCTGTAACGCTGCCCTATATTCGGGTATTTGTTTACAACCGCTTCAATGTTCTTTAACTCACCTTCGCTTAATTCAATATCAACGGCAGCTGCATTTTCTTCGAGGTATTTTCTTTTTTTCGTACCGGGAATCGGTATCAGATCATTGCCCTGCGCCAATACCCAGGCCAGCGCCAGTTGGGCCGGTGTACAACCTTTTTGTTCAGCCAGTACCGCAAACTCACTTACCAGTTGCTGGTTGTTTTGCCAGTGTTCCGATTCGAACCGCGGTAATGTTCTGCGAAAGTCATCACCCGGCAAACTGTCTTTATCAGGTACGGTGGCGGTAACCAAACCTCTTGCGAGCGGACTGTAAGGCACAAACGTAATACCCAGTTCCCGGATGGTATCGAGGATCTCACCTTCCGCATCGCGCGTCAATAATGAGTATTCGCTTTGCAAAGCCGTTATCGGGTGCACCGCATGCGCTTTACGAATGGTGCTGGCCGAAGCTTCAGACAAACCGAGGTACTTAACCTTGCCTTCTTTTACCAGATCGGCCATTGCGCCAACCATATCTTCAACAGGCACATTGGGGTCTATGCGGTGCGCATAATACAGATCGATGGTGTCGATCTTCAAACGCTGCAAGCTTTTTTCAACGGCTGTTTTCAGGTAAGCCGGCGATCCATCGAAATAAGTAGCCGGGGTGCCGGCAAAATTCGAAGTGGCGCCTTCTCTTTGCCGGAAACCAAATTTGGTGGCGATAAAAACTTTATCCCGGTTGGGCGCCAGTACTTTTGAGATCAGCTCCTCATTATGGCCAAAGCCGTACATATCGGCGGTATCCCAGAAATTTATGCCCAGCTCCAAAGCCCTGTTAAGCGTGGCAATGGATTCGTCATCATTGCGCGGCCCATAGGCGAAGCTCATGCCCATACAACCCAGCCCGATGGCCGAAAGCTGAACCCCCGTATTGCCCAGATTCCTGTATTTCATAAAATTGTGTTTAGGAAACAAATTTAAAACTCAAATGTGCTATGTCGCTTGTCTGTTTCAAACCAATGCTTGTAATATTCAAACAATGCTATTTGAACAAACAAAGTGAAAAATGGTTTACAGGTTGTATTGAACGGGTGTTCCATTACCGGCAACAAAGTTATCTTTGGTAAAACGTTCCTTATATGATCTATTCATTCAAAGGTTTTATACCCGTTGTTCATCCATCATCTTTTATCCATCCGCAGGCTGCCGTTACCGGCAATGTTATAATTGGAAAAAATGTATATGTGGGTCCGGGTGCTGCCATTCGTGGCGACTGGGGTGGAATTGTGATCGAAGACGGTTGTAATGTACAGGAGAATTGTACCATCCATATGTTTCCGGGTGTAACAGTGTTATTGAGGGAAGGTGCGCATATTGGTCATGGTGCGGTGATACATGGCGCTACCATCGGTAAGAATTGCCTGGTAGGAATGAATAGTGTAATAATGGATAATGCAGACCTCGGCGATGAATGCATTGTAGGCGCGCTCAGTTTTATAAAGGCCGATGAAAAGATCCCCGCGCGCAGTTTGCTGGTAGGCAATCCCGCAAAGATCATAAAACCCGTCTCCGACGAAATGATACAATGGAAGACGAAAGGTACAGAGTTATATCAGGCGTTGCCTTCCGAGATGTATAATGAGTGGGCAGCTTGTGAGCCGTTGCGTGAGGTGCCGGTAGACCGGCCGGAGCAGAGCTTACATTATAGGACATGGAAGGAGGTTAAGGGGAGTAGTTGACGAGTTAACGAGTTGACTTGTTAACGAGTTAAGGGCATTTGACAAATGATAAAATTTTTCTTGTTTGATATGATCCAATGAGAATTGTTATACCTTATGGCTAAACGATTTTATGTCGCAAACAGGGTATCAAAGTTTCGAAGAGTTGATAGTCTGGAAAAAAGCCAGGGAATTGAAAAATGAATTATTTCAGTTAGGTAAGACTTTTCCACCTGAAGAAAAATACCGTCTTACCGATCAGTTGATAAGGAGCTCACGTTCTATAAATGCACAAATTGCCGAAGGCCACGGGAAACGTACAAATAAGGACAAAATCAAGTATTGTACGCAGGCCCGGGGCTCTATAAATGAAACAATTAACCACCTTATCGATCCGTTCGATTGTGGATATATTTCTACTGAGCAACTTAAACGCTATAGGATCAAGGTCGATGAGCTCGAAAAAATATTAAGTGGCTATATAAAATATTTAAGAAGCCTTCCGGGCGAGTGACATTGAATGTCATAGTATGTTAGTTTTCAACATGTAATCTTTAGACGTATTAACTAGTTAACTCGTTAACAAGTCAACTCGTTAACTTACCTTTGCCGCCAATTAGAAATCAGTGGAAAAATCAAACTTTGTCGATCAGATACGGATCTTCTGCCGCAGCGGACATGGCGGTGCAGGGAGCAAGCACTTTATGCGTACCAAGTTCAACCCCCAGGCCGGCCCCGATGGCGGCGATGGCGGCCGTGGCGGGCATATTATCCTGCGTGGTAATAAAAACATGTGGACACTCTTACACCTTCGCTATTATAAAAACGTACTGGCCGAGGACGGCCAGGGTGGTAACAAAAACAATATGACCGGCCGCGATGGGAAAGATATTGTCATTGAAGTGCCGCTGGGCACCGTTGCCCGCGATGAAGAAACCGAAGAACAGGAAGCCGAGATCCTCGAACATGGGCAGGAAGTTGTTTGGATAAAAGGCGGCCGGGGCGGTTTGGGCAATGCGAAGTTTGCCACACCCACCAACCAGGCGCCCGAACATGCCCAGCCCGGCGAACCAGGCATCGAAGGCTGGAAAGTGCTGGAGCTGAAAGTGCTGGCCGATGTGGGGCTGGTAGGTTTTCCGAATGCCGGCAAATCAACCCTGCTTTCGGTTATCACCGCCGCCAAACCCAAGATCGCCGATTATGCTTTTACCACCATCAACCCCAATTTAGGCATCGTAGCCTATCGCGATGGCAAAAGCTTTTGCGTGGCCGACCTGCCGGGGATCATTGAAGGCGCGGCAGAAGGCAGAGGGCTGGGCCATCGCTTTTTGCGTCATATTGAACGCAACTCCGTTTTGCTCTTCGTAATACCTGCCGATAGCAATGACCATAGAAAAGAATTTACCATTCTGGTAAATGAGCTCGAACAATACAACCCTGAATTGTTGCATAAACAATTCCTCATTGCCATCAGTAAAAGCGAAATGCTCGATGACGAATTGAAAACAGCTATTAAAAAAGAATTGCCCGAAAATATTCCACACATCTTTATTTCTTCCATAACTCAACAGGGTTTAAACGAACTGAAAGATATGTTATGGAAAGCCCTGAATGAAAGCCCGGAAGTGTCAAACGGTTAATTAAGAAACAATATAATTATAATACGTGAGCAGCCGGTTGCATAACCGGCTGCTCACGTATTGTGACAAATCTACACACTCAATACAACTAACAGGTTATTGAAATTGTGGCAGATATAGTTACCTTGGGATACCCTAAAAACTATCTGCTTATGATGGCTATAACCGGTATACTAAAACGCCTGGCTACCCTGTTGCGTAATGTTTTCCGTGCATTTTGGGTTTTCTTTCCCGGCATTTTATTTCTCGCGCTCATCCTCGTTTGTTTCTGGAACCTTGCGCAGGGTAAAGACCTGATGGTGTTAGCCACCGAACACCGCGGCTTCTTCCTCTTATTTCAGTCATTGCTTGCCTTTCTTGTGCTGGTAAGCTGGTATGCTGCCCGTACCGTTGCCAATGCCAAACAGCAAAGCGCGCATACAGCGCCGGGTTACCTGAAGGAAGGGTATTACAAACACATGCCCCGCTTTATAGGCTTTTCTTTGTTTACCATCATTATGCTGGCTTTTGCACAAACGCCCCTGTTTGGCAGCCGCATCGATGATGACAGTAAAATATATTTTGTTTTGCTGGCCGCATCCATCCCCTATTATTTCTGGCTGAATAATTTTCTCGAACGGCGGTTTAAAGTGATCCGCGTTAACCACCTGTTTTTAGTAACCATGTTCGTTATCATCGGCGGTTCGGCTTTAATAACACTTAATGTAAGCCGTTATTCGTGGCTGGTTATCTTTATGCTGCTGGTATTGCAGGCCTGTTTTATGGTGCTGGTAGTAACGCGCCGCGAATCGCTGAAACGGCAGGTAAAACAACATAAAGACCTGGCAGTTGAAACCGGCGGCAAAACTTTCCGGCTGGCCAGATACCTCGGTATTCCCAGGGAAGAAATTCGTTTTCATTTTATCTTTCTTTCAATAAGTTTAGCTGCATTGGTGGTGTACCTGGCCTGTACGGTGAATGTGGCATTTGCGGTGAACCTCGGTTCCTTCCCGTTTGTATTGCTGGCATTCGCCGTATTTATGGGCTTTGGGTTTATACTTACGTTTATTTCGATCCGCATCGGTATAAACATTCATCTTATCTTTCTCGTGATGGTATTTCTGTTCGGTCAGTGGACAGAGCGCCATCATGTGGCACTGATTGAAAAGAACCCGGCCGTAAAAGAAAGTTTTGCCAATAAAGCCAGTGTAAGGGAATATTTTATTCAATGGGTGAAAGACAGGGACACGCTTATCAGGAAATCGCAGGAGTTCCCGGTTTATTTTGTGTTGTCAGACGGCGGTGCTTCCCGCTCGGGTTACTGGGTAGCGTCGGTATTGGGCAAACTGGAAGACACATCGAACCACGATTTTTCAAAACACCTGTTCTGCCTGTCGGGCGCTTCGGGCGGTAGCGTAGGCAATGCGGCCTTTTATACCTTACTGAGAAATGCGGCCGCCCGGCCGGGTAAGGATCTTCCCAACAATCAGCCATTCTATCAGGCGGGAAAAGAATACCTGCGCAGCGACTTCCTTACGTATACACTCAGCCGCATGCTGGGCCACGACTTCTTTGTAGCCATGTTACCCTTTAATACCAGCGGCGACCGCGCCAAAGCGTTGACCGATGCACTGGAGCAGGCGCCAAAGGATAGCGTACTGTTGAAGAACCAGCTGCAGGTGCCCTTTTCAGAGCTGGCAGTGTATAAGAACCGCGTAAATACAAAATTGCCCATTCTTTGTGTGAATACCACCCGAATGCAGGATGGTGCGCCATCGGTGATCAGTACCATACAAATCGATCCGCTTACATTCAATAACCGAATTGATGTGCTTGCCCGGCTTAATAATGGCCGCGATATGAAACTGAGCACCGCGGTGGTGCTGGGAGCCAGCTTTCCGTATGTGAGTCCAGCAGGCCGGATCGATGGATTGAAGTTCCTCAATGCAGGGCCAACCGAATTTCCCTTTTATTTTGTCGATGGCGGTTATGTCGATAATTCCGGCGCGGGCGTAGTACATGAAATGATCATAAAACTGAACTCATTGCGCGATTCCATTTGCAAAGCCGAAACCGATACTATTCTGCGTTCCAACTGCCGAAAGATCTCCTTTTATGTAATGCACATCAGCAACGGGCCGGAAGGCGACGTATTATTGAAAAAAGTAAATCCATTTGTCAACGACCTGGCATCGCCAATACAAACCCTCATGGGCGCTTACGGCGTGCAAACGAGTATTAATGACAGCCGGTTGAGAAACTACCTGCGCAATATGTACGGGAACGACCTGCATTACAAGCCCATCAATCTTTACCGGCCAAAGGAGCCATTGAAATATTCAATGAACTGGGCTATTTCGGGCAGAACCCTCGATAGTATGGACAAACGGTTGTATTCGGCTGATGTGCGGGCATACATGGTAAGGGTATTACAGGAACTAAAACGTTAACGGCCAGTGCCAAACTTATTGCCAAAGGCCGGATGCCTCACCAGCATCTGGCCTTTGGCGTTCTAATGCTTTTTTAATAGTTCGGCGCTTTATCAACAATTCAATCCCGCCCGGCCGAACATCGTTCATTCGGGCGGGAAAACCGTTGCCAACTGTGCGTTTAACCAAATTTTTCAATAGGTTTGCCGCCACAAAAGCTATCATTATATGAAGAAAATTCTTTTAACGGTTGTGTTAGCCGTTACCATGGTGCGCAGCTTTGCCGATGAAGGCATGTGGCTGCCGCTATTGCTTGGACAACAGGTGTATAACGATATGGTGAAGCGCGGCGTTAAGCTTACCAAAGAACAGTTGTACAGCATGAACAAGGCCTCTATCAAAGACGCTATCATTATTTTCGGTGGATTTTGCACCGGTGAAATTGTAAGTAACGAAGGGCTTATCTTTACCAACCATCACTGCGGTTATGATGCCGTAGCAAACGCCAGCTCTGTAACGAACAACTATCTCAAGAACGGTTTCTGGGCCAAAAGCAAACAGGAAGAAATTCCTTCTCCCGGATTATATGCTGAGTTCCTCACTAAAATTGAAGATGTTACCGCTGAAGTGCTTGACTCTGCCAAAGGCCTTACCGGCCTGGAGCGTGTAGCCAAAGTAACTGCGGTTACAACAGCCATCAACAAACGGTTTTCCGATGAAGCAACCAGCACCATAGCCCGCGTAAGCGCATTGTTCAAAGGCAACCAGTACCTGGTGTTTGTTTACAAACGTTATTCCGATATCCGCCTTGCCGGAGCGCCACCCGAGAGTGTTGGTAAATATGGCGGCGATACCGATAACTGGGAGTGGCCCCGCCATACCGGCGACTTCTCCGTGTTCCGGGTATACATGAGCAAGGATGCAAAACCTGCCGCTTATTCTCCCGAGAACGTTCCTTTAAAGCCAAAACATTTCCTTCCCGTTTCTATTAAAGGAATTAAAGATGGTGATTATGCCATGATCTATGGTTACCCCGGCAGCACCAACCGTTATGAAACTTCATACGGCATAAAACAAAAAATTGATATCGATAACCCAACGCTGGTGAAGCTGCGCGAAATGCGGTTGAAATACATGTTCGATCAAATGAAGAACGATCCCGCTATCAAACTGCAACTCGCCGCTGATTATGCCTCTATCGCCAACTACTGGAAGTTCTTCGATGGCGAAAGCAAACAATTGATCAAATATAATGTGTACGATCAGAAGAAAGCTACCGAAGCAAAATTCCAGGCCTGGGCCAATGGCAAACCTGAGTTTGAAAATATTTTCAAAGACTGGGGTGCGGCTTATGATCAATGGCGTCCGTTCTCAAAACACCGCGTGTACATCAACGAAGGTATTTTCGGTTCGCCCCTGTTAGCTTTTGCCGCCTCATTACAACAGGTAGAGAATGCCATTGTAAAGAAAGGCAGCACCGCTGATATCAAAAAAGCGCTGGAAGCAGCCAAAGACCACAGAGCTGAATTACTTAAGAGCGAGAACAAAGCTTCTGATCAGCATATTGTTGCTGCTGTGTTACAGATGTATTACAAAGACATTGATAAAGCACAACACCCTATTGGTTTTTATGACGGGGTAAAAGCAGGTTATGGCGACTTGAACGATGAAGCTACCTATAAAAAATATGCAGCCGGCATCTTCGCCAATACCATGATCCTGGATAATGCGAAATGGGATGCGTTCAACAATAATCCCGATGCCACTGTATTACAGGCAGATCCGGCATATGCGGTTGCCAGCGCATTTTTAAAGAACTGGCAGGGTAAGTTTTTACAGAGTTTCCAGCAGTTCAATTTAAAGAATAATGAGTTCGGCCGTTTGTACCTGAAAGGCATTATGCAAATGGATCCGGTAAAAGCGAAGAAAATGTATCCCGATGCTACATTCACCATGCGCGTAAGCTTTGGTAATGTAAAAAGCTATGCTCCGCGTGATGCCGTTAAGTACGACTATGTTACCACCATGAAAGGTGTCATGGAAAAGTACAAACCCGGCGATTATGAGTTCGACCTGCCCGAAAAGCTGATCGAGCTGGCAAAGAAAAAAGATTTCGGTCAGTACATCGATAAACAACGCAACGACCTGGTGATCGGCTTTATTACTACCAACGATATTACCGGCGGCAACTCAGGTTCACCGGTGATCGATGCCAGTGGTAACCTCATCGGGTTGGCGTTCGATGGCAACTATGAAGCGCTGAGCCACAAAATTTCATTCGACCCGGTGTATAACCGTACTATTTGTGTTGATGTACGATATGTATTGTGGTGCATCGATAAACTGGGCGGCGCTTCCAACCTCATTAAAGAGCTGAAACTGGTAAAACAGTAACAGCTATTAATACAAGCAAAAAAAAGGGGTGGTTCGCAAGCTGGCGGATCACCCTTTTTTAATGCATTGTTATTTTAAAGCTGCGCCGGCAACAGGGTGTTCCGGTATGCAATTCTTTCACTTATTTTGCAGTTCAATCTTAACGAATAATGCAGGAACAGAACGATAGGGAATTATTGAGGGAAGAACGGGAATCCATGGCGTTTGCCGACCCGGCTTCGAAATTCATACGATTTATAAATTACATAGTAGACTGGGTGGCTATACAGGTAATTATTAGAGGAGTAACTTTTGGTATTGCCTATTATTTGCTGGGCGAAAACTATAACGACCATGTTTTTTATCATAAGATAGATGTGGAACGCCTGAACAACCTCGACATTGAGGCGATAAAAAACAATTTTCTTGTTTCCTTTTCGGTAACTTTTTTTTATTATCTCATTTTTGAAGCTGCTACCCGCGGCAGAACACTTGGTAAAATATTGACCGATACAACGGCTATTACACAGGATGGGCAACCGTTTACTTTCAGGCATGCGTTAATACGCACATTGTGCAGGTTCATTCCATTTGAACCGTTTAGCGCGCTGCTGGCTTATTTGCCATGGCACGACAGCATTTCGAAAACGGCGGTGGTAAAAAAGACGTGGTAGAGGAAGTTGACGAGTTGACGAGTTGACAAGGAATTCAACTTTAAAGCTCACTGCTGTTCTCCCTGCCCAAGTTTTATAAGCTATTTAAAACAGAACAGGCTTCCATTGGAAGCCTGTTCTGTTTATGAGTATGCTGATTTTTTATCGTGAGCCTATGAGATTAGTATCTCTTGTCAGCTCGTCAATTTGTTAACTTTTCAACTTTCTCAACTTTCTGAGGATGAAGATGATGCTTTGCGTCAACGACATCCTCTTTACGCGGACGAATGATCAACCGCAACGTAGGGTCATTGGTCATAAACGACCAGAACCAGCTAAAGGCCAGCTTAACTTTATTGCGGAAACCTATTAGCGGAATAATGTGAATGAACAGCCAGATGAACCAGGCGCCAAACCCTTTAAAGAACAGCTTCGGCAGGTCAACCACCGCTTTATATTTTGAAATGATGGCCATGCTGCCTTTATCATTATACGAAAAGGCTTTCATGGGTTTGTTATCAGCCTCTTTTATAAGATTGGCAGCCAGGTGGTCGCCATGTTGAATGGCTACCTGCGCCAGTTGCGGGTGCCCATTGGGGAAGTTCTTATCAGATGTTTGATAACTGATATCACCGAGGGCGTAAATGTTTGTAGTATCCTGAACTTTATTGAACTCATTAACGATGATCCTTCTGCCGCGGGTAATGGCGGTTGCGGGCAGGCCGGGCACTTCGCGGCCTGTTACTCCGGAAGCCCATATCAATACGTTGGTTGGAATGGTTCTTCCGTCGCTAAGAAATACCGTATCGTCATGATAATCTTTCACGGCGGTATTCGTAATGATCTTTACCCCCAGTTTTTGTAGAACCTGTGTAGCTTCCCGTTGCGATTTTTCACTCATGGGGCTAAGCAAAACCTTGCCGGCATCGATAAGATAGAGGTGCGAACGCAAATCTTTTATTTCGGGATATTCTTTCAGGGCAATGTTGCGGCCGAGCTCAGCCAGCATGCCGGCTAATTCAACTCCGGTAGGACCGCCGCCCGCGATAACGATATTGAGGTGTTTTTCTTTTTCCTTCATATCGTCGGTATGAACCGCCTCTTCCATGTTCAACAATAAATGGTTGCGCAGGTTTAGGGCGTCATCGATGGTTTTCATGGGCAGTGAATTCGCTTTAACCCGTTCCATACCGAAGTAGTTGGTTTCGGTACCCATGGCCAGTACCAGGTAATCGTATTCAACGGTACCGGTATCTGTTTCAATAGTATTTGTATCGGGATTAACTTTCCTGAGCGAACCCATATGAAAACGCAGGTTGTGTTTTTCCTGGAACAGTCTGCGGAACGGGTAACTGATGTTCGAAGGTTCAATAAAAGCGGTGGCTACCTGGTATAGCAGCGGTGGAAAAAAGTGATAGTTGTTCTTGTCTACCAGGGTAATGTGGAAACGACTGTCTTTTGAAAGTTTTTTAATGAGGTTAATGCCGGCAAATCCGCCACCGACAATAACTACTCTTTTTACTGATTGTTCCATAACTCGTTCTTCTTATTAACATTAATGAACAAATGCATTCCTTTATGGCATAAAGGACGCCTATCGCCTGACTAACTTTTTCAGGTTATGGCAAGTAGTATTAAAAGCAGGATGGAGAATGATAGACGTTGCAAAGTTCGTTACTATTCCTGAAATAGCATAAAAAAGAATGCCAGGGGCCTGCAGAATGCCCATTTTCAACCAGTTATCAATTGGCGGGAACGTAGGCCGAACGGCCCAAACCAAAAGTAGTACGCTTATCGGGATAAAAATAGAACAACTGATTGGTAACCTTTCCGTCATTGTATTTAAACTCAATGGAATAACCGTTTAATGTATAGGAGCCGGCCGTGTTTTTCTTAGCATAGGTAGTAGTTGCATCGGCGCTGCCGCCTGCAGTTTTTTCCAGGGTGAACTGGCCTTTTTCGTTGAAGCTGATATTCGTAGCTACCACAATCATGGCATTGCCGCCAAGGGCTGTATTGCCACCGCCGCCGATAGTTTTATACGAACCCTTTATTTTTTCACCGGTTGTCGCCGCTTTTGCCCAGAACCAGTTTTTGGTCCACTTATCGGTTTTGGGGGCGCCATTCTTTTGCGGTAAGGTAACAACCAGGGTTTTGCCATCAAGTTTCCACGATCCCCATTTAGTTGATTCCGATTGGCGGGATGTAGTAACATCCAGGCCGTATGGGCTTTCTTTTATTTGTTTGTAAATGGTGCCGTCGTTCAAAAGAAGATAAGGCCGGTATTCTGTGGTTATCATGCCGCCCACGCCATAACCATATTCCATATGAATTACAACCCCTTTGATATCGGCAGGTTTCAATCGCTGGGCAAAGGAAGTAAAGGGAGTGGTAACGATGGTAGCAATAAAACAAAGGATAGAACCCGGAATAAGGCAACGCATAAGCAAGTTTTCTTATTCCGAACAATTTTCAGACCAAAGCGTTGGCCATGATTGTTATGTTTTTAATAAAATACAGCCGGCTTAACGTTGGAGTTCTGAATAATTGGCCATGATCAAAGGGATCACTTCGTCAATAACCTTTTTGAGATCATGGATCCGGCTTTCCAGAACCGGGTATTCCTCTTCCGTCCATTGTGCATTTTCAATATTCCCCGCAATGCCGGCGGCGGAAGAAATATTCAGGTTGCTAAGCGATGATTTCATGCGGTGCGCAAGGAATTTCACCTGTTTAAGGTCTTTTTTAGCAAAAGCCGTTTCAAGGCTGGCAATACCGGCTTTTGTTTCATTGATGAATACCTGCAGCATTTTAACCATGAATTTTTCATCGCCACGGGTAATTTGTTTCAGCTTGCAGAGATCGTATAATGGTGTTTCGGATGTTTTGACCGTTTTGGCGGGATCGAAATGCGCTTCCCGGCCGAGCCATTTTGCAATCAGCCGTATGAGGTCCTCTTCTTCGAACGGTTTACTTAAATAATCGTTCATGCCGGCCTGGATGCATTTCTCCATTTCACCCTTAACAGCGTTGGCTGTAAGTGCAATGATGGGAATGGTTGAATGCAGATCGTTCCTGATATGACGCGTTGCTTCAAGGCCATCCATTACCGGCATTTGAATATCCATCAATACGATATCGAATTTGTGGTTCCGAATGGCATCAACGGCTTCTATCCCGTTCACCGCTTCGGAAATGGTTGCGCCGTATTGGTTCAATATGGTTTCCGCCACTACGCGGTTCATTTCATTGTCTTCTACCAGCAAAATTTTTTTATCGGCCAGGATGTGCGCTTCCACATGGCTGTTGTCTTTTTTGGGCAGATCGCTTTCGGTGCCTTTGGCAAATGACAACCTTATGGTAACCTTTGTGCCTTCGCCTTTTTTACTTTTTACGGTGATGGTGCCATTCATCAGTTCAACCAATTGCTTAACGATGCTCATGCCCAAACCGGTTCCCCCATAACTGCGCGCAATGCTTTCGTCTTCCTGGCTGAATTTGTTGAAGAGGTTTTTCAAATAACCCTCATCCATACCCTTACCCGTATCGCTAATGACGATCTCCAATACCTGGGAGTTGGGTTGGTTATTATCCAGCAAACATTGCAATGTTACCCGGCCGCGTTTGGTGAACTTGATCGAATTACTGAGCAGGTTCATCAATACCTGGTTAATACGGTAGGGATCGCCTTTCAATACTTTTGCTACTTCGGGGGAAACCGAAACAGCGAAGATCAATCCTTTTTCTTCCGCTTTTAATTTCAATACGCGACTGGCATTGGTTATCAGGTCGTGCATGTTGAAACCGATTTCTTCAAGGGTAACCTTACCGGCTTCGAGTTTTGAGAAGTCGAGAATGTCGTTGATGATCACCAGCAGGTTTTCGGCTGCGGTGCCAATGATCTCGAGGAAAGATGTTTGTTGTGTATTGAGCGTAGTTTTTTGTAATTGTTTGCTCATGCCCAGAATGGCGTTCATGGGCGTTCTTATTTCATGGCTCATATTGGCCAGGAACAGGTCTTTGGCATAAACCGAGTTTTCGGCAATTTGTTTGGCTTCCATCAGTTGCCGTTCCAGTATTTTTTGCTGGGTAATGTCAAGGTGAATGCCAATAGAGCCTATATGTTGTTGTTTATCGTTGTACAGCGGGGCGCCGCAAACAAGCCACCAGTTGGCATCGCTGTGTTTGGTTTTTACGTTCATTTCATAAGCGTCGGAAAGGCCCCGCTGTCGCGAGCTGTTCTTCTCTTCGATAACGCTTTTGAATTCGTCTTTTACAAACATGTCGGCCGCATTTTTGCCGATAAGCTCATGTTCTTCATAGCCGCTCATCAGGCAAAAGCTCTGGTTCACGTATTTGATGTTTTCCTGCAGGTCGACTTCTATAAGGCCAAGGTTCATATTGGCGATGATGCTGCGGTATTTTTCCTCCTGTTTTTTCAGTTGGATCTCGGAGTGTTTGCGTTCGGTAATGTCGTTATACGTCCATAAGTGGCCGCGGTACACATCATCGATGAACAATGGGATATAATTTCTTTCAAGCACCCGCCCGTCTGCCATATTCAGTTCTTCATTATTGACGGGTTTTCTTTCTTTTAAATGCCTGGCGGTTTTTATTAAGAATTCGGTAGGTTGTTTAAAAAGAGATGAAGCACTTTCGTACAGTTCGGTGCATTCAATGCCAACCAGGGTTTCCGGTGAGCCGGGGTAAGCAAAGAAATCGGTGAACTTTTTATTGGTAAGCACCACCTGCCCGTTCTCATCTTCAAGCAGTACGCCGGTTTGCAGGTTGATGAGCAAATGCGATAATCTGTTGGCGGTTGCGGTTAACTCGCCCTGTATGCTCTTGTAGTTTTGAATATCGGTAAGGGTACCGATGATGGTGATGGGTTTTCCGGTTTTTGATTTGCTGATAACGCCGCCGCGGTTCAGGATCCATTTGGTTTTTCCGTCCTTTAGTTTTACGCGGTATTCAACACAATGTTTGGTTATTTCACCGCTCATGTACTGCCGGAAGGTATCGATGGCAATGTGCTGGTCTTCTTCGAGGATCGTTTGCCACCATACGAGATTTTCTTTTCCTTCAAAAACCGTTTTATTCAGATCGAGGATCGATTTCTCATTAACGGCGAAGTTCATTGTTTGGGATGGGAAATGATATTCCCATACGTTATCATCGATGGTCGACAATGCCAGGCGCAACCTTTTTTCGGATTGCTGCAGCAGGTCGTCGGCTTTCTTTTTTTCGTGCAGTTCATGTTCGAGGTAACTGATAATATCAGAGAGGTCGTCTGTATCGTTGTATTTAATATTTTCGTTTCCTTTGAATTTATTGATGGTTTGCTTTAACTGCTGAATGGATGCGTGTTTGAGTTCCGCTTCTTTTTTTAACTTCTCGTTGATTTGTAAATATTCATTTTCACTGCAGGAAAATGCATGGTTGAACAGTTTGCGGTCCCGTTCATATTCTTCATACGAATCGTGCACTGCCTGAATAAAGCGGGCAAGGTTCTCCTGCAAATAGTAATCCTCAGGAAGGTATTTTTTAATTTGCCGTTCAAGAAGTTTATTAAAGCCCATATCGCAATTATAACTCGTCAAAGGTGGTAATGGTCATTGTTTGGTTATGTAATTCGCATTTTGAATTGTCATTAAAGGGTGAAATTTCGCCGTAAGAGTAAAAGCCTGTCAGCAGGGTTTTATTGCCAAACGTATCGGCAACGGCTTCCACTTCTTCTTCGGTTCGTTTGCCTAAAATGATCTTACGGCCCACACAACTGATCAATAATGCCAGTTGCGGCGCCGCCGGTA
Source organism: uncultured Niastella sp. (assembly GCA_966211305.1). GTDB lineage: Bacteria > Bacteroidota > Bacteroidia > Chitinophagales > Chitinophagaceae > Niastella. The sequence continues at coordinate 21,629 of CBIHPC010000026.1, read as the reverse complement.
ATTTTTGAAAAGCCTGGCCTGCTGCATTTGTGGCGGCATCAACCAGTTTATCAAAATTGGCTTTCATGAACCTTACTTTTGACCCGTTAGGAATATCACCTGCAAATACCATGCTGCCGGTTTCCTGGTCAATGGAGAGTATGGTTCGCACAATAGGTGCTTCGTCTTCGTTTATTTTAATGGCCAGCGGGAACAGCAGTGCTGAACCCGGTAATTCGTCAGCGTAAGAGCCGAGATAGGTTTTGTAAAGATCAAGCGCTTTCTGGCCTTCAATTTCAAATAACTGATTGGCGTCAGATTTTGTAACGGTGCGTTCGGGGCCGAATATTTCCCAGCCGCCCATGGAAGCATGTGATACCACAAAGCTTTTACCATAAAACGGAATGGCTACAATGTTTCCGCCGGAAGGTTTTTCATTTAGCCCTACTACAGTAGATTGAAAGTTGGTGCCATCGCCGGCGAGGCCACCCGTAACAGGTACGCGATTGTTCACCAGTTCGTTAATGCCACGAACCAGTTCACTGCCATTTACGTTGCTGCCATCGGAAATGACAAGGATGTAAGCCAGGTTCACAAAATTGATGAGCCTGATCAGCGCTTTGCCGGCTTCATAGCTGTTCTCAAAATCGCGAATGTTTACTGAAACCGGTTGAATAGAAGTTTTTTCCAGTTCTATGGCCGCTACCGACACCGAATTGTCGTTGACGCGGTTATTGATGATTTCCCCCGCGGTAGAGCATAACACGATATGCGCATTGGGGAATTTTGTCTTCAGTTCTTCGTATACGGGTTGGGTACTGACAATTTCTTTGCCGCCAAAACCCAGTACCAACTGTGTTTTGGTGAGATCGGCCATGCCGGTTTCATTTTGGGTTTGTAGTTGATTCCCATTGTAAGTATACAAGGATGTTTGCATATGGAAAGCGTTTAAAGGTTAAATAATGCATTCGATTATATTGGTTATATGATTAGTATATGTGGGGGGGATTAAAAAACGTCCTTCTAAGATAACGCAGGGAGAAGGAGATTATTCACCCGCAAATTCAGGGGGTATGGGTTAACCCTTACATAATTTAGTCTAAATTTTTAAAACAACATCTTTGTTATTCTACTAAGTTATCCTGAATTAAGCTATCGGGAAAACATATACTGTATAACCGTGAGTTTATTGATATAAGTCAACGGGAATGCGGGTTTTAGCTATGGTACAGGCAATGAAATGGAGATGCAGTAAGGGTTTTTATTGCAAAAAGCTTAATAGTTTGTTTTTATGCTTCATGGCGGCTTTGTAACCTGCTTCATATATGAGGTCGGCTTTGTTTACGTCGAACATCCCGAACTCATGCAGGGCGGGCGCTACAAAAACATGCAGGGCGGGCACTTTGCTGTAAACGGTATTAGCAATGGCCATATGAAAGCATTTTTCAATAAGATTCATTTTGCCGATGCGTTTGCCGTTGCCCAGTCCTTTTGGAATGCTATTGACATAACAGCCAATGAGCACATCGCATTTTTTTTCGATCGGTTCAACGGGGAAGTTATTGAGCAGTCCGCCGTCAACGAGCACATGTTCGTCGATCTTAACCGGTTCAAATATGGCCGGAACTGAAGCAGAGGCGATAACCGTTTCAATGAGTTTGCCTTTGGAAAAGGTAATGGCCTCATTTGCCGAAAAATCGGTAGCGGTAATAAACAGTTTTTTTTGAAGGCTTTCGAAAGAATCGCCGGGAATATGGGTTTGTAAAACTTTCTTCAGCACCTTCATGGAGAAGAGGCCGTCTTTATTCAGCAGAAAGCTCGACCAGCCGAAATAGGAATTCTTTTTAAGGATATCGCGTATTTTTTGGGGTGAATGGCCGGCGGCATACAGCGCGCCAACGATAGCGCCGGCGCTTACTCCCGATATGGCGTGAACCTCTATTTGAAGTTCTTCCAGAACCTGTAACAGCCCCAAATGAGCGAACCCGCGAACGCCGCCACCACTTAATACGATACCTGTTTTTGCCATTGGTCGATAATTTATACTGCGATCCCAAAGTATACGCTTTTGACGTTAATTGCAATAGCGGCTGTTGATTATTTTACAGTTCGGGATTATTATTTTTCATCATGCCTCATTTAACATTTTGCTGTATGTAATTCTTGGTAGAAAAAGAAATATACCTGGGTTATTTCCGTTAGCCGGAGATAATGCGAATGAGAATGAACAAACCCGTTTTTTGTCTTGCCATGGTTATGCTGATGCTGGCAGGTTGCCGCCGGCGGGAGAACCTGGCACAGTTGAAAGCTATCAACCGGAGTTTAGAAAATGCCAATAGTATTACTCAGGATGGTAACAGGCTGGTGTGGGAAGCGCTGCATGAAAAACGGCGTGATCCGGATTACTTCTCATATGGAGAAGTATGGGAGCCAAGGGCAAGCCGCATAAAAGCGAAGGCGGATAGTATTGTTGTAATTATTGAAAAGCTGAAAAGTGAGTTGTTAAAGCAAACGGATAGTTTACAGAAAGAGGAGGCGCCATTGATTGAACAATTATTTTCTGAAGATGGCCCTGGTTCAACACTGGTAAGCAGGCTGGCGGCATTCAGGGATAGTTTTCCGGCTATAATTCGTGCCGATGATTTTGCTGATAATCCATATAAGCAGGCAAGCCTGAAAACGGAGATGCCTCGACTGGCTTCAACGGTTCCTTTATTGAAAGGATACACTGATAGTTTGAATGTAAATCAGCGCAAAAGGTATGAAAGGAGTTGGCTGGAAGAAAACTTTTCACACACCTCGCCTGCAATGGCATTCATAGCGCTAACCCGGATTGAAAATGACCTGCTGGTAACTACAAATAGGTTTATGAACCAAAATTGCAGGGGATTAAATTTTTTTTTAGGGCCGGCGAAAAAGTTATTCTGCCCTTAAAGACTACTAACAGCGAGTTGAAAATTATTTTCCAGACGATTTAAGAATTTTCCAGGGTAGAACATTTATTTTTTATGGGTAGCGAAAAATTATTTCACCTAAAAGAATAACAACAGGCGATCACAAATCCCTTTTTTGATGTGATAAATAATTACATCTTGCATTTAATTTTTTTGGGGGATTTAAAAAGAATTAAATGACAGGAGAAAGCAACCGAACGGTAAAAAAATTCAATTGATGCGGTTTAAAGTTATTTCTTAAAAAATACTTTCCAACAGTACTTTAGTATTAATAAATAAGGACTCCTGTATTTAATACTGCTCTTCCTCCCTGCAAACGTTGTCGGGAACGATTGCACAGAAAAAGAAGCTGGCCGGCACCGTTTGATTTTTATCAATCACTATCTTACACAAACGACTTTTTTGGGTTACTAACGATTGCCTGGCCATTTTCGCTGCAGCCATTTTAATTTGTACCCGCTTTTTACCCCCGCCTATTACCGTTCACACCAGGTAACCGCCATGTACACCCCACTGTTTTTACGATTGCTATTATTAACGACCAAACAGCTTCCAAATGAAGAAAACTTCCATTTGTATGGCAGTGCTTGCCATTGTTTTTTCTATTACTTCCTGTTCAAAATCGATCAGGTCAGCTGAGGCGGTTGCGGAGGATTCCGCTGATGACCGCACCGCCACCACCGAAGCGCCTTTTGGAATAGCCGGTTTTGCCACCCAAAACGGCGGCACTACGGGCGGACAGGGCGGTACCACGGTTACCGCTACCACCTACGCGCAACTGAAAAGTTATCTCGAAAGCTCAACCACTTACATCGTTCGGGTTGATCGCAGGATCTATAACGGCACCAAGGGTGGCAGGATCAATGTAAATTCAAACAAAACCCTGCTGGGCGTAGGCACCGCAGGCTTCCTCGATGGCATTGGATTAAATATATCCAGTAAACGGAATATCATCATCCAGAACATTAAGATCACCCTCACTTCCATTACCGATCGCAGCGACCCGGCTGTATATGATCCCGATGGCGATGAAGGCCTTCCCCAGATAATTGTGAACGGCGGCGACTGCATCGGCATTCAGGGCAGCAGTTCCAATGTATGGATTGATCATTGTGAACTATACAACACCGACCCAACGGTTCAAACCAATAAAGACCTGTACGACGGGCTGGTTGACATTAAACATACAAGCCAGTACATTACGCTGTCGTGGAACTATTTCCATGACAACCACAAAACCCATTTGATAGGTTCATCGGATTCTGATATCTCGGATAGAAAATTGACTTTCCACCATAATTATTACCGCAATATTCAATCGCGGTTGCCGCTGAACCGTGGTGGCGTGGCGCATGTGTATAACAACTATTATAATGTGATCCGCGGGTCCGGTATCGATAGCCGCATGGGCGCCTGTGTGCGCGTGGAGAATAATGTATTCGAAACGGTGAAAAGCCCGGTGATCGCCAGCGGTTCCACCCTGGGTAAATACCAGGTGATTGGAAATACATTTTCAGGTATCACAGGAACCGCAGCCCCAACTACTTCAACCTGTACATTTACACCGCCCTACTCATATTCGCTGGATGCAGCCAGTGGGGTGAAGTCGGGTGTAATGTCAGGTGCGGGCATCGGCAAAATTTGATCGATACAGTAAAGCTTTTAGCTTAAATTTACGTACAAGCGTAGTTGCGGGCAGTTGAGCGGCTGAACGCAGCTACGTTTTTTATTATTAAAAGAACCAACATGACAATAGTAAAAAGAGCAGTTGTGATATTACTATTAGGTATTGTATGTGCAGGATCGATGCTTGCGCAAACCGCCAGGCCCTGGAAAGGAAAAAAATGCGCGGTAGTATTGACCTATGACGATGGGCTCGATGAACACCTGACCAATGCGCTCCCGGCACTCGATTCGTTAGGGCTGAAAGCAACTTTTTACATTGCAAACTACATGGGTAGATTGCAGTCCCAGATCCCGGGCTGGCGGGCCGCAGCGGCCAAAGGCCATGAACTGGCGAATCATACGCTGTTCCATCCCTGTGAAGGCGGCCGGCCGGGACGCGAATTTGTGAATGCCGATTATGACATGAACAATTATTCCATGGCCCGCATTACCAGTGAAATTCGTGCAATGAATGCCGTTTTATACGCAATAGACGCAAAGACCAGTCGCACCTTTGCCTTTCCCTGCGGCGACAACAAAGTGCACGATACTGCATATATCGATTCTTTACACAATGATTTTATAGCAGCCCGTGGTGTAGTGGGCGCCATGCCTACTATAGATAAAGTAAATCTATACGATTTCCCTGGCTATGGTGTATTCAATCATTCCGGCGAAGCAATGATAGAATGGGTAAAGGAAGCCGAAGCCAAACAGGGTTTGCTGGTGATCATTTTTCATGGGGTTGGCGGCGGACATAGCCTGAATGTTTCATTACCGGCGCATAGCCGGCTGTTGCATTATTTAAAACAGCACGAAAAGGACATATGGACAGCGCCGCTGGTAGAAGTGGCGAGGTTTGTGAAGAAGAGGAAGGGGGTGATCAATTGAAAATTTTGCAGAGCGAATTTCGGAAAATTAGTAATATGTGATCCAAATTATTCTCACCCTTATGGAACTCCGACTTCTTGTAGTACGTACCTCCGACATGGAAAGACTGACAGCGTTCTATTCGTTATTCAGCTTAACCTTCGACTATCACAAACACGGAAAATCTCCTTATCACTATTCGGCTACACTTGGAAGTACTATCCTGGAAATTTATCCCCTGGCAAAAGGACAAACCAGTGCCGAAATAAATTTAAGATTGGGATTTGCGGTAAATAACTTTGAAACAATCGTTAAATTGTTGAAAGAAAAAGAAACTGTGTTCTTGTCGGAACCCATGCAAACCGACTATGGATTTATGACTGTCATTAAAGACCCCGACGGACGAAAGATAGAATTATATAAGACGTAACAGATCAACAATGCAAAAAATTTCAAAAACGCCAAACCAGGTAGCAGAACAAATTGAGCGATGGTTTCTAATGTATCATAAAGCAGAAAAATCTTCATTCAACGGATCGGAACCGTTCACAATTTTTGAACATTTGTTTTTTGAAAAACAAAAAGAACTGATCAGCCGGGTGGAGTTCAACAAAAAAGAAATTCCGGTATTGGTGTTGTCTGTCAATAAAAACGAATTTATATTAAATACTACTGAAAGGTTTATCTATATAGAAAGCTCAGGCACCACCTCTCTGTTTTATAAAGACTTCGATGGCAACAGGGGCTTCAAAGCATTTGGGCCCGGACAAATGGATAACAGAACAATTGTGAATATAAAAACCGAAGGGAAACTGGCGGAATTTGGGTTAAAGAAAAAAGACGGAGAGGTTATTTACTGGCCCGTACCTACAGGTAAGCCGGGTTTTGCTTTCTGGAATATCACTGACAAATTCGAGATCATCGGACGGAGATATGTGATAAAACCTGAGGAGTGAGCGCATATCCTCCGCTACTTACAAGACTTATTTATGTACACAAAAATTTATTGGATCCATGATTTTGCCAATGGAGCAAAACTGGGCATTATGCCCCGTCCACGTGGCGATGACCGGCTGGAAGAAGAGATCGTCAAATTGAAGAAGCAAAACATCGGATCGTGGGTTTCACTGCTGGAACAATATGAATAAGTGAGTTGGGATTAAGAGATCAACAATCTTTATGTTTAAAACATGAGATTGAATATATCAATTTCCCAATCGCCGATCGGAGCATTCCTGCAAAAGGGGGCAAAATCGAATTGCTAATTGACCAACTCTATCAGAAAATTCAAAACGGTAATTCGGTAGTTATTCATTGCCGTATGGGCATCGGTCGTTGTTCAATTATTGCCGGCTGCATACTTTTAAAAGTTGGATTTAAAACCGAACAAGTTTTACAAATTATCACTGCTGCCAGAGGACTTAAAGTTCCCGATACCGATCAGCAGGTACAATGGTTGAAGGATAGAGAGAAAAGCATTTAACGATCTTCTCTCATTTAATGCCCTTACAACTTGATCTTCAGCCCGTAATTCCGCTTCAACGCCAGTAACGCTTCCGCATTTCCGCGGGCATCGTCAACCGGGTTGTGTGTGTGCGCTGTTTTGCGCAAATGTTTGAAGTTTTGGAAGGTATCTTTTACCAGCCCTTTGTACAGGCTGCCCAAATTTTGTGAACTAAATCCAAATGGATTCGAGCCTGTGAAATGATGAAAATACCAGCAGATAAACATCCAGTCGAAACCATTATTGTCGCTGATAAATACAGGCCGGTCTTTTGCCACTTGTTTTATCCAGTCTGCAAATGATCTCATAACAGTTGCGGCATCATCAAACGCCATCGTTTCTTCGCGACTGAAACCCGAAACGGCCAATGCCTCGGGAATAAACTTATTTGAAATGGGTTTACATTTTCCGTAAAAGGTTTTATTCAACTGTTCATCAACCAGCACGGCGCCAAAACAGATCATGGAATAATCTCCCGGTATAGGCCCATCACTTTCTATATCAACCATGATATAAGCCATAAAATTGTTTTTAAGATGTAAACTAAAATATTATTCTGATAATTGCCAGGTCGTCACCTGGCTTTAATCCCCAGTTGGTTTGAATATCGAGCATGGCGCTGCATCAACCAACAGTTGTTTACACTGCCCGGGCTTGTATAAATCTCCCAATTTCTGCCGTGATAAAATAGTCTTCGCAATGGTTGGTGTGAAGCTCACCGATTTGTAGCGTTGTATAAATCCTCATTCAGAAATACGCAGCAAAATTAATAAAATCTGAATAATCTGCAATGGCACCGGCTATTTTGACCAGATTTTACCTATTTTCAATGCAACTGAAACTTATTCTATGAACCGTTTATATATGCGAAATTTTGTGGCCATAAACCACAAAGCACTACTGCTCTTCTCAATCCTGTTTCCCACCATCACCTTTGCGCAAATTGCACCCCGGAAATATAAAACCGGCGATACCTATAAATACAGGTTAACTACTGAGGCATGGCGCAACGATAAATACGCAGGTAAAACCATTTCAATTGCAGAACATCTGGTGGTGACCGATGGCAAATCGCTGGCCGAAGAAATAAAATGGGTAAGCAAAATTAACTATAATGAAAAGGATACCGTTCGCCTCGATAGTATTGCCAGGCAGGTTGCTCCTTACCGTATTTCTCTTTCGCCACAGGGGCATGTGCTGTTGCCTAAATTAGCTGTTTCAGAAATGGTGGGCGAAGTGACCGACCTCAATACTTTTTTTGTAGCGGTTGCACCGTCTTCGAACGCGAATAAGGTATCGGCAAAAGATCCTGTTTTCAAAAACGCTGAACCGCGGCAGGGAAATTTTGCCGATAGCATTTTTATTTTATACGGCACCGACTGCATTGAGGTTTCGCAACATTTTATTGCCGCCGATAAAAAATTCACTACCATCCGTACCGATTTTACCCCACCTGCTTCTTTTTGTCTTACCCCACTGCTCGATACGGTGGCTAAGAAAATGTATGATCAGCCGAACAACTTTCAAATGATACAAAAAGGTACAGCCGATAAAGTGAATTTCTTCTGGGGCGTTGAATCGTTTACTATTACATCAAAACTTGATAACAAAACCGGCGCCATCGTAGAAGCCGGCATGGAGAATACCCTGAACCTTCAAATGCGATACAATGCGTCAAAGGACCTGCAGTCCTATGCCGTTCAAATGCCGTTTACAATCAAAAGAAAATTGAAGCTGGAATTGGTGAGGGAGTGATTTTCCAGTTCTTCTGTAATTTTGCACTGTATGAAACAAAAAATGCTTCACCGGTCGTTCGAGTTGTATGTGGCCGATATGGAATCGTGGTACGCCCGGCCGCTGATCTATCATTTCTTCGAGATCGTGCAGATACTGGAAGGAGATGGCGTGCGGGAAGTGAACCAAAACCGTTATCCATACAGTAAAGGCAGCATTTTTCTATTCACCCCGCTCGACTGCCGCGGTTTTGAAATGAATTCACCCACGCGGTTCTGCTCTATTCGCTTTTCAGAGGTTTTCCTCAGCAAATGCAAAAACACGCAGGAACGTGATCGCATTACCCAATGGCTGCGCCAGCTGGAACATATCTTCTACCATCATAACCGTTTTGAACGGGTGCTTATAAAACAGGAAACCGATTGCCAGATGATCGCCACCCTGATCGGTCATATGGTACAGGAATTTGAAGCACAACAACCCTACTATGAAGAGAACCTGCAACATTTTATTACCCTGGTGTTGAACATCCTGGCGCGTAATGTGGCCGAAAGTAAAGTGACCGTAGCGGCAGCACCTCAACCGGAACCGCTTATCAATCGTATGTTGCTGCACGTTCATGAAAACATTCGCCACCCCGACAAATTGCGCATCAGTCACCTCGCCAGCCATTTTAATTTGTCGGCCAATTATGTGGGCGAATATTTCAGAAAACTCACCGGTGAAAGCCTGCAGCAATATATAATTCAATATAAAATGCAACTGGTGCAACACCGCCTTACCAACAGCACCCTCACCATCGGCCAGATTGCCGATGAGCTGGGTTTTACCGACGAAAGCCATCTGAACCGGCAGTTCAGGAAACACAGCGGTGGCGTAAGCCCGGTAGAGTTTCGCAAAAACGCAAAACAGCGTGCCTGATGCGGCAACCGCGCTCACATTTGATCCTTTGAAACTTCCACAATGCCCGGAACCTGTGCTGAAACCTTCCCCGGTTTCTTCCAACCTTGAAATGTACAGAACAAACCTTTCTTTATCACTGTTCGGCCACGGCAATGGCTGCTAATTTTGACATTAAATAAATGTCAATCATGCAATTGAATAAGTTATTGTCGCCATTGGTCACCGGCAGCATCACATTGAACAACCGGGTCGTAATGGCGCCCATGAGCCGCCGTCGTGCAGAAAATGGAATTCCCAATTCTTCTACCGAACTATATTTTGCGCAAAGGGCCGGCGCCGGGTTAATGATCACCGATAATACAGCCGTTGCCGCCAATGGCATCGGCTATTTGAAAACACCCGGCATTTATAATGAAGCACAAAAGGAGGGCTGGAAAAAAGTAGTGAAGGCCGTGCATGCGCAGGGCGGAAAGATCTTTGTTCAACTGGTGCATGCCGGCCGTATTGGTCATTCATTGAATTACGAAGGCGATGAACCGGTCGTTGCGCCTTCTGCTGTACAAGCCGATGGGGTAATTCGTATTCCCGGTGATCTGCATGTACCTTTTCCGGTTCCCGAAGCGCTTACCACTGCCGGCGCCAAAGCCCTGGTGCAGGCGCACATACAGGCTGCTATAAACGCAATTGAAGTGGGATTCGACGGGGTAGAAATTCACGGCGCCCATGGGTTCCTGCCCGAACAGTTTTTACACCCGCATACCAATCGCCGCACTGATGAATACGGCGGCAGCATGGAAAACAGAAGCCGCTTTTTACTGGAGATCATGGAAGGTGTGGCGGCTGCTATTGGTAAAGAAAAGACCGGGGTGCGATTGTCGCCTTTTGCGCATATCAACGACCTGCCGGCTTATGATGAGGAAGCGGAAACATATAAATACATTATCGACAAACTGCAACAACTCGATATTTTATACATTCACCTATCAGCCCTGGTGGCTCATGGAACATCATCGATCCCTACAGAATTTATCGAAGATGTGCGTGCGCGTTTTAATAACCTGCTGATGCTGGCCGGTGGATTTACCGCTGCCTCCGCAGAAGCCATCTTACAACAAAACCTGGTTGACCTGGTGGCATTGGGTAAACCCTTTATTGCCAACCCCGACCTGGTGGAACGCTTCAGGCATAATGCCGAACTGGCCATTGCCGATCCCGAAACATTTTACCAGGGTGGCGATGCCGGGTATATCGATTACCCCGCCATTTATTCGAATAACCGGTTATGCTGCGCGGTTTAACCGCTAGCTTAATCGCACTCGATGCGGTGACCAAAGCGGATAATATGCCCGTCAGCATCTTTCACCATCATTTCGCGTATATTTTTTCTAATTGATCTCCGAATGAAAATTCAACAGGAAGTTAACCAGGTTTACATCAGGTTGAATACCTAATTTTTTTCTTAACCGGTGCCGCCCCAGTTCAACCCCTTTAATAGTAATGTTCATGATCTGCGCAATTTCCTTACTGGTTAAATTCAACCGTAAATAAGCGCATAACTTCAGATCGCTGGCTGTAAGATTGGGATAAATACTTTTTAATGATACCAGGAAATTGCTGTGCACCTTGTCGAAATGCACGGCAAACTGTTCCCAGTTCTTTTTCATTTTATCGTCGCCCAGCATGCGCAGGATCTTTTTATAATCATCGGTGTCCTTATCAATTTCGCTTGATTTCTTCATGCGTACGAACTCTTCTTTCACCTTCATCAGCATTTCGCCTTTTTGCACAAGGTTGAAGGTGGTTGAGGCCAGTTCGGTGTTTTTTACCTGTATCTCCGACTGCAGCTTCTCATTCTGTAAACGGATGATCTCTTTTTCATTTCTTTCGAGCTCCAACTGGTGCAGGTACATCAATTGCTTTTGCTCTTCCTGGTGCTTCTCTATTTCCAGCTGATGCAGGTATTCCATGCGCTTGCGCTCTTCATCGTGCTGTTGTTGTTGCAGAATGAATTTCTTCTTTTGCCATTTGTAAATAGCATAAATGACCAGCAGCCCAAGTAAAATATATACAAAGTAAGCCCATGACGTACGGTACCAGGGCGCCAGAATAGTAAAGCGGTACACTGCTACTTTCGACTCCTGCCCTTCGTGCGTTCTTGCCTTTACTTTAAAAGTGTAGGTGCCGGGCGACAAATAGGTATAGTCTTTCTCGTTTTTCTTTGTCCAGGCCGACCAGCCATTGTCGAAGTCTTCGAGGAAGTAAGCGTATTCAATGCTCGATTGTTTTCCATACAGCGGCGAAGAATAATCGAAGTGAATGGAATTCCACCCATAATTTATTTCCGGTACCTCTTCATTCATTAGCTGCTGTTGTTCGCTTTCCTTATTGAAATAACCGCCGAATATGGTGCTGTCTTTTTTGTTTACAATGCGCACATCGCTTATCTGTATGGGTATCTCTTCTTTGAATTGTTTGTACAGATCGTAATTCAGGAGATAAAACCCTTCTTCGGCCGCAATGAAAACATTGCTGTTGTTATATGGATAAATATATTCCAGCCCATTGCCGGTGATCTTGCCATTAAGCTCGGGAAAATAAATGATGCGGGGTTGTTTGGTGCTTAAATCAACAACGCCCAAATGCCGGTCGTGCACAAACCAGATATTCCCGTTCCAGTCTTCTTTCATATACCTGATAGGCACTTTAGGCAACAAATCACGCAAAAACCGTGAGGATTCAAAATCGCCGGTTTTGGCATTGTATTCGAAGATCCCTTTGTCGTTGGAGAGAATGACCCGGCTCTTTACTTTAAAAATGTGATTGTTGTTAAGAGAAAGAATTCCCTTTGTGTCTTTGTAAGGTTCTTTGGTGGGTGTAACGCCCCCGTTCATTGTTATTTTATACAAACCTTTATATGGGTGAGCCGCCCATGCAATGTTATTGTCAATCGCCACAAAACGCGCCGATTCAAAATGGGCGTGAATTTCGGGATTGCTAAAGCGGCCGTTCTGAAAGTTATAAAAGTTCAATCCATTATACGTTCCTGCAAGCACAACCGACGAGGGCGCTACATTGCTTAAAGGTTGAAAGGTCCAGAAGCCTGAACTGCTGTCGATCATTTTAGTGGCGCCGTTCTCGATAACAAAGAACCCGTCGTTATGGCCCATAACGAGTTGTCCGTTCAGTTCCGACAGGTTCCAAACCTGCCCCTTGGGGCCGTTTATCAATTCAAACTTACTTTTGATCAAACCCAGGTCGGGTTGGGAAGAAATGCCGGCCTGGTACACCCCATTTGAGGTACCTATATATAAATTGTCTTTATGAATAATGGCCGCTTTACCCGCGCTGTGCTCCTGGTAGTCGGGGTAAATATGTTTGATGGCATTGTTATAGGCGATAAAGTCGATACCATTATCAAGTCCCAGCCAGATGTTCTTTTTGCGATCGATAAAAACGCTGAGGATATTATTACTCTGTAAACCGTCCTGTTTCGAAAGCCGTTGGATCAGCTCTCCTTTATCGTTGATCACAAAACAGCCTGCCAGGTTGGTAATGATGGCGATCTGGTTTTTATCGATCACTGCGGCACTGTAGGGGTTCTTTTCATTGATCAGCCGCATATCGGGCGTATTGAACGGGATGATCTCTTCCCCTTTCAGAATATACGACCCATGATGTTTGGTGAGTAGCAGCGAACTGTCGCCGGTAAGCGGAACAATAGCCGTTATCTCGGCTTTTTCGGGAAAATAATCGGGTTTGGAAAAGGGCGCCCAGGTTCCGTTTTGAAATTGCAGCAGGCCTTTTTGCCAGGCTTTGCTGATGAGTTTATTATGGTGCAACCCTAAAAAGCTCCAGGCAGGATTGCCAAAGACCGTGATCTTATCATTCTCCAGCTGGAATATTTTGCGAAAGGCGCGGAAGAAAACTTCATTTCCTACCGGCACCACATCCCAGATATCGGTAAAGTCCTTATCACTTTCCGGGATCAGGTCATTCAGCGACCGGTATTGCAGATTACCGTTCCTGCCGGGCTCAAAAAAGCCAATTTCGCCCTGCGACCCGATGTAAATGCGGCCATCGTTGCCAATGGCAACCGAACGCACCCCCGTGCCGCCGGGTAACGTATATTTTTTCCAGAAACTTCCGTCGAAACTGAGCAGGCCTTCATCGTTGGCCGCGTAGATGATCCCTTTTTTATCCTGCACGATCTTCCAGTTTTGGGTACCGGCATTATAGATCTGTTTGGGATAATTGATGATCTCGGGAAGCGCAATGGTGTTTTGGGTAAACCCATTGAGCACACTAAGGCTTAATATGGAAAGCAATAATTTTCTCATCATGACAGGCATTGAGGGCAATAGAATACTAAGTTAGGGAATTGGGTAATATGAAAAATGGGGCAGATAGGGTGTTAATAGGGTAAATACACTGTTTTTTAACAGCTTATGCTCTTTTTGATGTGGTAATGATGGGGTGCCAAAACAAAGATTTTTATGCAGGAGTTCTACTTTTAGTTACCCAAACAATTCCCCGATGTTACATAACAGACTAACGAACCTGCTTTTCCCCCTGCTCCTGATTCTTTTGCTTCATGCTGAAACCCGGGCCCAGGGTTTTTTGAAGGTCCGCAACAAACAGATAGTTGATGAAAATGACCGGAACGTATTGCTCCGCGGCGTAGGCCTTGGTGGCTGGATGTTGCAGGAAGGTTATATGCTCCAGCTTGGTGGCCTGGGTATGCAGCACCGCATCAGGGCAAAAATGACGGAACTGATCGGGGAAGACAGCACACGCATATTTTATAATACCTGGCTGGCCAACCATACCCGCCGGGTAGATATCGATTCCATGAAAGCATGGGGTTTCAACTCCGTTCGCCTTCCCATGCACTACAATTTATACACGCTGCCTGCAGAAAAAGAGCCGGAACCGGGAAAGCAAACCTGGCTGGAAAAGGGTTTTCAAATGACCGACAGCCTGCTGGCCTGGTGCAAAGCAAATAACATGTACCTGATCCTCGACCTGCACGCTGCGCCCGGCGGCCAGGGCAACGACAATAACATTTCTGACCGCGACCCCGCCAAACCATCCCTGTGGGAAAGCGAAGCCAACCGCCAAAAAACGATCGCCCTTTGGAAAAAGCTGGCCGAAAGATATGCCAACGAACCTTTTATCGGCGGTTACGACATATTGAATGAACCCAACTGGGGTTTTGCCGATCTGAAAAACGACAAAAACGGCTTGAACGAAAAAGGCAACGAACCGCTTAAGCAATTGATGGTTGACATAACAAAAGCCATTCGCGAAGTTGATTCGCGCCACATCATCATCATTGAAGGCAACGGCTGGGGTAATAATTATAATGGTATCCTGCCACCCTGGGATAACAACATGGTGCTCAGCTTTCACAAATACTGGAATTTCAATACGACAGAAGCTATTCAGCATATACTCGATACCCGGGATAAATACAATGTACCGGTATGGCTGGGCGAAACCGGCGAAAATTCAAATGTTTGGTTTACTGAAGCGGTAAGGCTGCTTGAAGCAAACAATATAGGCTGGGCCTGGTGGCCACTGAAAAAATTAGGCAACAATAATCCTATGCAAATAAGATCGAATAAGGATTATGAAAAAGTGCTTGCCTTCTGGTCGGGCAACGGGTTGAAGCCTTCAACAGCAGAAGCATACAATGGCCTGATGCAACTGGCAGCTGCTACCCGGCTGGAGAATACCATTATTAAACGCGATGTGCTGGATGCGCTTTTCAGACAACCCTGGTCGCAAACCACTATCCCTTTTAAAACACATACAATTAAAAGCGGAGTTGAAATAAAAGCGGTTGATTATGATTTGGGTAGGAACGGCGCGGCGTACCTCGACACCGATACGGCCGATTATCATATTTCGAATGGCAAACGCGGCGGCAACCGGGGCCGGGTATATCGTAATGATGGGGTTGATATTGCAGCCGACCCTACAACAACCGATAGTTATATTGTAAATAACACTGCAGCGGGCGAATGGCTGCAATACACCCTTGATGTGGTGAAGGGGGGACATTACAATGTGAAGTTGCACTGCAATGCGGCTAATGGAAATGGAAAGCTTTCTTTATATGTGAATAATAACAATACTAAAAAAATAGCGGTGCCAAAGGCAAATGACTGGCGGGCGGTGGAAATAAAAGATGTGGAATTGAAAAAGGGCGCGAATACACTTCGCATTTATATCCATTCAGGTGAAATGAGCCTTCGTTCTTTACAATTTACTGCAGTAGAATAATACATTCAATTACGCTATAAAAGGTCTCCCGATAAACCGGGAGGCCATTTTATTTATATGTAATTGAATAGCATGCTGAGCGGCGGAAGAATTATGATGTGGTAAAGAGGGGTATAAAATGCACTGTTATGGCCCGGGTAGTAGTGTTTGATAGGGTATTGATGGGGCGCCTTTTTAGGCAGGGGTTCATCAACATTCTATTTTAGATTTTGATTTGAATTATTCACTAACAACTGACTTGCGTATGAAAATTCTGCGAATTGTCCTCGTGGTGCTGGTATTTCAGGCTCTCTATTTACCTGTACTGGCACAGGATATTGTTGTAACCGGTAAGGTAAACGCCAAAACCGGCGAACCGCTTACGGGTGCAACGGTAGCCATTAAAGGCACCAGCACTGCTACAACAACTGATGCCAGCGGTAGTTTCTCTCTTACTATTCCCAATCGAAAAGTACTTCTTGTTGTTTCTTATGTTGGTATGGCCAACAAAGAAGTAGCTATTCCCGAAAGCGGAGAATTGAATATACAACTGGAAGATGTTGGGACGACGGGCCTCGACGAGGTTGTGGTAATAGGGTATGGCACCCAAAGTAAAAAAGTAGTTACAGGCGCTATTTCGAGTGTAAAAGCCAGAGACCTCGAGAATGTCCCCAGTAACCGTATTGAACAGGCCCTGCAGGGAAGGGTATCTGGTGTAACCATTGCGCAAAACAACGGTCAGCCAGGTTCTGCCTCAACCATCAGGGTGCGCGGTATTACCACGTTCGGCGACGGCGGTAATAATCCATTATGGGTAGTTGACGGTGTGGTGATCGACCAGGGCGGCATCGGTTACCTTAACCAAAGCGACATTGAATCGATTGACGTATTGAAAGATGCCGCTTCTGCCGCTATTTATGGTACCCGCGCCGCTACCGGGGTAATTCTGGTAACAACCAAGAAAGGTAAGAACGGGCAGCTAACGGTAAACTACAATGGCTTCTATGGTTTGTCGCGTGCAAACAAAAAGCTCGATCTGCTGAATGCCACCCAGTATGCCACTATTATGAACGAAAAATCGGTGAATGGCGGTGGCGCCAATGTTTTTGCCAACCCCAACGCATTGGGGGCAGGTACCGACTGGCAGGATGCATTATTTAATGACAACGCCGGCCGTTTCTCACATGAACTGAGTGTAAGCGGTGGTAGCGAACGTTCTACATTTTATATGTCGTTCGGTTACCAGGACCAGGAAGGTATCGTAGCCGGTCCGATCTCAAATTATACCCGCAAAAACATCCGTATCAACTCAACGCATAAGTTTGCGAAGATCTTCACATTTGGAGAGAACATAGGGTATTCACGTCAGAAAACCGTGGGTATTGGAAATACGAACAGCGAATACGGCGGTCCACTGGCTTCTGCTATCAACCTCGACCCCGTTACGCCTTTGGTAGTTACCGATCCGGCCATTGCTAACGCCAACCCCTATTCAAACAACCCCGTTATAAGAGATCAAAACGGAAATCCCTACGGTATTTCATCATATGTGGGACAGGAAATGAGCAACCCCATTGCTTATATTCAAACCCGCCTCGGCCAGTATGGCTGGAGCGACGATTTCGTAGGTAATGCTTACCTCGAAGCAGCGCCTGGTAAACATTTTAAAGTGCGGTCGACAGTGGGTGGTAAACTGGCTTATTGGGGCAATACAGGGTTCACGCCTTTCTATTACCTGAGCGCCACTGTAAAAACCTCACAAAACAATTACAACAAAAGCAACAACAACAGCTTCAACTGGAATATTGAAAATACGGTAACGTATACCAATAGTTTCAATAAACACAACCTGACGGTGTTACTGGGCCAGGGTGCGTATGTTGAAAATATCGGTGGCGGTTCTACCGTAACCCTGTTCAACTTGCCTGTCACCAGTTATAAAGATGCGTCTTTTAACTTCGATATTCCCCAGGCAAACAGGAACTCAACTTCTTCTGACCTCGCTCAGCATAAATTATCATCGTTGTTTTCGCGGGTGAATTACAACTATGACGAAAGATACCTGTTCACCGGTATCATCAGAAGGGATGGTTCAACAAGATTCGGGATGGCCAAAAAATATGGTGTATTCCCCTCTTTCTCTATGGGCTGGAATGTGTCGAATGAAGCGTTCTGGATGTACAACAAGGTTGTTGATCGCCTGAAAATACGCGGTGGTTACGGTGTGGTAGGTAACGATGCCATCAGGAACTGGGGTTACCTGGCAACCGTAGTGGGCGGTTTCAACTATACCATCGGTACCGGTGATAATATTACAACCGGTTACGGACCTGAATCGCTCGATAACCAGAATTTACACTGGGAAGAAACATCACAAACCAATATCGGTTTGGAAGCGCAGATCCTGAAATCAATTACGCTGAGCTTTGATTACTTCCTGAAGCGTACAACCGGCATCCTGCGTCCGGTTACCATTCCCGGTTATGTGGGGGTACCTGTTGCACCGGTTGACAATATTGCCGATATGGATAACAGAGGTATAGAAGTTGAACTGGGTTACCGCACAAGCATCGGTGATCTTAACCTCGGTGTTAATGCCAACTTCTCCTACCTGAAAAATGAAGTTACTTACGTAGCACAGGATGCTGATTTCATTACGGGCGACGCCAGCTTTCAAACCATGGGACCAATTACCCGTATTCAGAAAGGTCAGTCTTACAATACCTTCTTTGGTTTCCAAACCGCTGGTATTTTCCAGAACCAGGCCGAGATCGATGCCTATAAGAACAAGAACGGCGATCGTTTACAACCAAACGCTAAACCGGGCGATTTCCGTTGGGTAGATATCAATGGCGACGGACAGATCACCAATGATAATCTCGATAAAACCTTCCTTGGCAACAGCCTTCCGAAATACACATACGGTTTAACGCTGAATGCCAATTACAAGGATTTCGACCTGATGGTGTTTATGCAGGGTATTGCAGGCAGCAGGATCTTCCAGGGATTGCGCCGGCTTGATATAGGTAACGCCAACTATCAAACGGATGTGCTGGGCCGCTGGACGGGTGAAGGCACCACCAACGCTTACCCGCGTCTTTCAACGGCTGACCCCAATGGTAACTTTACCCGCATGTCGGATTTCTATTTGGAGAAAGGTGACTTTGCAAGACTTAAACTGATACAATTAGGTTATACTTTACCACAAAGCCTTACAAGTAAGATAAAAGCCAGCAGGCTGCGGGTTTATATTACCTCAGAAAACCTGTTTACCATCACCGGTTACACAGGTTACGATCCTGAGATCGGCGGCGCTGTATTTGGTGTTGACAGAGGTGTTTATCCGCAGGCCCGCTCATTTATTGGCGGTATTCAGTTGCAATTCTAATTAATCACCCAACTAATTAAGGTTATGCGTACAATAAAAATAAACTACTTACTTGCCGCGGTTACTATTGTAGCAATGGCTTCATGTAAAAAAAGTTTTGTCGATATAAATCCGCAGGGTCAATTCCTGTCTAACTCCTATTATTCCAACGCCGACCAGGCTTATTCAGCCCTGGTTGCGGTGTACGATCCCGTTCGCAAAAACTCAGGCGGGTTCGATAATATGCTTGCGCTGATGAATTCAGGGTCTGATGATCATTTTGCAGGCGGCGGTAACTCAACGGATGGTATGCAGTTGCAATCTTTTTCAAACTACACCATAACAGCCAACTTAATGGCTGCCAGCTTCTGGAACGATCCTTACCAGGGTATAACAAGAGCGAATGTGTTGTTGCAGAAGCTGCCCGCAGTGCCGGCAATGGACAATAACCTGAGAGCAAGGTTTGCAGCCGAGGCAAAAGCCTTGCGCGCCTATTATTACTTCAACCTGGTGCGTATGTTCAAAAACGTTCCATTGATCCTGGAACCATTGAAGACCGACAACATTTATGATGTAACGCAGGCTAAACCCGAGGATGTATATGCACAGATCGAAAAAGACCTTACTGAAGCCATCAACGATTTGCCTAACACGCTTACACTTGCCACAGAAGCAGGCCGTTTGACAAAGGGCGCGGCAAAAGCACTGTTGGGAAAGGTGTACCTGTATGAAAATAAGAATGCACAGGCGGCGCAGCAACTGGCCGATGTAAACGGAACACCAGGTGGTACAAGTACGTTTGGGTATAAGTTGCTCACCAGTTTCAGCGACCTGTGGTTGCCTGCCAATAAATTCAACACGGAGTCGATCTTTGAAGAAACACATAGTGCTGCCGGTAATTCCGACTGGGGCTTCTGGGGCAGCGGCCGCGATGAAGGCAACACCGCGAATGTACAGGTTGGCCCAAGAAGTTATGAAAGACTTGATCAAACTGCACCGGACCTTCCTTCGGGCTGGAGCTTTATGGTGTTCACTCAAAATTTTTATGATTTTATAAAAACCGATCCACGCTTTGAAGCCACCCTGCTCGATGTAAAGGCATTGGCTGCTGCAGGTAAAGTAAAATACATTGCAGGATACCAGAATACCGGTTATTTCCTGAATAAATTCCTTCCCCGCAAACAGGATGTTTCGAAAGGCGGCGGCGCTGCCGACCTGAACTATCGTCAAAACACCTATATCATCCGTTTGGCTGATACGTATTTGATGGAAGCCGAAGCATTGGGCGGAACCGGCGCAAGAGCGCAGGCCTTACTGGATGCTGTTAGAGCCCGTGTTGGCCTTGGGTCTGTACCTGTTTCGCTTGCGGCAATAAAAACTGAACGCCGCGCCGAACTGGCCGGTGAAGGCCATCGTTGGTTCGATCTCGTAAGATGGGGCGATGCGCCTTCTGTATTGGGAGGCAGGGGTTTTGTACAGGGAAAACATGAAATATTCCCTATTCCTTTCCGGGAAACACAGGGTACGAAAATAGATCAGAACCCCAACTATAATTAACTCCTGTAAAGGGGTATATGAAGATGTGCCGCACTTCTAAAGTGCGGCACATCTATAAACTTTCCCATGAAATCATTAAAAAGAAATCACTTATTTATTATGCTCAACAGTGTTGGATGCTGGTTGGTGTGTATGATGCTCGCCGGCAGTTGCAATAGAAATAATGTTTCCGAAAGCCCCCCGCCCGAACCGGAACCGCCGGTAGCTTCGGATGTAAGTTTATATGTAACACAGGGCGATAAAAATATTCTTTTTCAAAAACAAAACGTAAGCCTCGTATTTTCAGGTACCGGACCGGCAGGCACTATTATTGAAGTAGATACGGCACAAACTTTTCAATCGATCGATGGCTTTGGCTATACATTGACCGGCGGCAGCGCCACCCTGTTGAATTCATTACCGGCGTCAACCCTCGATGCATTATTAAAGGAGCTTTTTTTGTGGGATAGTACGCATATTGGCGTTAGTTACTTACGCATCAGCATCGGCGCCTCTGACCTGAGCGCATCTACATTCACTTATGATGATGTGCCGGCTGGTGAAACCGACCCCACGCTCGCACACTTCAGCATCGATAAAGAAAAACAGGACCTGATCCCCATTCTCAAAAAGATCGTTGCTTTAAATCCTGCCATAAAAATATTGGGCTCACCATGGTCGGCCCCGGTTTGGATGAAGACCAATGGTAGCTTTGTGGGCGGCAGCCTGAAACCTGAATATTATGGCGTCTATGCCACTTACTTTGTAAAATACATTCAGGCAATGAAAGCAGAAGGTATCACCATCGATGCCATTACCGTTCAGAATGAACCATTGCATGGGGGTAACAATC